>JAEZRL010000113.1 GCA_023440945.1 Bacteroidota bacterium | reverse complement strand
TTTCATGGCTCTTCAATAAACCAGTAACGAAATCCGCATTTCCTTTGTCGTGCAGTTCATCGTCTAATTTATCAATATCATTTCTTAATAAACGCGTAAGTGTTTCGTGATCGCTGAGTAAATTTCTAAGCTGTTCCTGTTGATTATTGGTGTAATCTTCTTCACCGAGACTGGTAATCTTTAAAAAATCTTTAAGGCGGCCCTGCGAATAATGCCCCAGCATTCGTATGCGTTCTGCCACTTCATCAAACACTTCGTCCAGCTCGTTATAGAGTCTTTCATAAAACTCATGCAATTCAATAAAATTATCGCCTTCTACATTCCAATGATAGTTGCGCGTCTTGGTATATAAAACAAATTCATCAGCCAGAATGCGTTGAAGAATTAAAGAAGATTGTTGTTTTTGTTCTTCGGTTAAACCAATGTTAGCTGTCATAAAATAAGATTTTTATTTGCGAAAAAATTAATCAAACAATAAGCGAAATAAAAAGGGGAGGATCATCCAATTTGAGAACTACATTTAGCGAAACTCTTAAAATCTTACACCTGTTTTTCAAATACTTTTAACCAATGCAATCAAAGATAACTTTTAATCGTGAACCTAAATTAATAAACAATGGATGTTTTTACCAAAAAGACAAACGGAAACTATTGTGGAGAAGTGGAATAGACAAGCAAAATAAATATGAAGTTCTTGATACTTGCGCATAGGCCTTTCTCCATCTCTCTATTCAGGTAACGCTTTTCCTTCATTAATAAATTGTTTAAGGTTATTGATATGGCTATTCCACCCTTTTTCACAAACATTGTAGCATTCAACTTCCGGTACTAATCCAATATGAGTAAAATTAATTTTCGTTTTATTGTTTTCTTCCGAAAGTTGAAAAACAACTTCTGTATTATTCCATTCCTTTTTATTTTGAAACCAGGGCAAATAGCAATCAATAACCTTCCAAACCATTTTTTTGCCCGGTACAAATTCTGACACCTTAAAATCAACAAAAGAAGGTTCTCCAAACGGAACAGTGAAGATGTCATTCAATTTTTCGGCGCTGCCCGAAAAATCCTTTTTCCACCAACAATTTACCTGGCTGATTTTTTTCATAGCCTCTTTTGCTGAAGCATTTACTGTAATTGTTCTGTGAAAATTTTTATAGTCATTCAAATACCCGTTTCTAATTTCCGCCGCTTTTTCCATTTCTTTTGATGGTGTGCCAACTGTAATGAAGTGAACCAACCAATCTTTAATAATAATGTTCCAACCTTTTTCACACTGTACATAACACTCTTGTTCCCGAACAAGCCCTTCATGTGTAAAATGAAGAACAGTTTTATCGCCATTTGTGCTTATCTCAAAAATCATTTTTGTATTGGTCCATTCTTCCTTATTATCATCAAGCCAGTCCAGCTTGCTTTCTGTGACCAGCCAAACAATTTTTTTACAGGGAATAATTTCAATTAATTTCTGTTTTGAATAATGCTGACCAGGATGATTAATGACAAACTCATCATTCAGTTTTGTGCTGCTCCCATCAAAATCTTTGCTCCACCATTTTGTAACATTATTAATTGTATTGAAGACTTCTTTTGGTGACTGGGTAACTTCAATGGTTGCAGTATAGTTAGTATGTTTCATCTTATTTTATTTTTAGTGCAATACAAAAAAAGATAAAACAATCAAAGCCATATTGTAAAAATCGGAAGTTATGTATCGAAAGCTGATTCTATCCTTTGTAATAACTTTCACCGAAATTATTTGTTTGCTTTTCCAGCTTTGCAGGTGATAGTCCTGTAAAGCGTTTAAAATCCTTTATGAAATGAGATTGGTCATAATACAATTCGTAAAAATCATTCTTAAAAAATAGGTTTTCATTGCCATTGATGAATGCCTGGTAGTATTGTTTAAAACGGATAATAGAAGCTAAATTTTTCGGACTTACACCTAATTTATCCTTGAATTTGATATTTAGCCAACGGCTGCTGTAACCTGTTTTCTTCTCTAGTTCTTTAACGGTAATCAATCCTTTTGAAGCTATTATTTTTTTTATGCAATATTCAAATATCTGGTCTTCATCGTTAAGCGAAAGTTGTTTAAGCAGGAATTGTTGCAATAAAACAATCTTTTGCTGTGGCTTCGTGTTATTTATTTGTTCAACCAATCGCTTTCCTGTATTTCCCAATACATCACTTAAAGGATAAATTTTATTTTGAATATCATGAAGCGTAAAATGAAAAAAACGATACGCTCCTAGTGGGCTAAATTCAATCCCAATAGTCTCGGTTGAAACATCATCTTCAGCATCTAATGTTACCGGTACATCAATCAAGCCTGTCAGAGTAATGTCGTGTTCTTTTGATGCAAATGTTTTCTCATTTATTGCTGCAACAATTCCATTTTGATACGAAATGGTAAGTTTGATGTTTCCGTTTGGTACAGCCAGTTTCATATCATCAGCAGGCATTTTACCACTGCTTTCAAAAAGCCACATTTTTTCAATGTAGTTTTTTAGCAGAAAATGCGGTTCGATATGATGAAATTGTATGGGCATTTTTGCTTGTGTTAAGGTATGGATTTTTTGAGGTGTTGATTAAAGTATTGACACAAAAAACTGTGGTTACAGAACTTTTACAATGGTGGAAGAAGCAATGAAACAAACAAAATGATGTCAAACACTTCTTCTTGTTCCATAAAGTTCAGAACGTATATGTGAGTGACACAACAGGTGATCCTACTTGCACTGCAGTTGGTTAACACTATATCTGTAACTCTCTTTTGCCGTTTGAGCATTAGAAAGTATTTTCGCATCCTCAAATAAAGTCAGTGAGCCAGGAAGTCGCGATGTAAATGACTGTATGACCAATGACCAAATGACTAAAAAAAATTAATTATGGCTTACGATGTAATTGTTATAGGCAGTGGTCCCGGCGGTTATCCTGCAGCCATTCGTGCTTCGCAGTTAGGTTTTAAAGTGGCTATCATAGAAAAAGAAAGTTTAGGCGGTATTTGTTTAAACTGGGGTTGTATTCCAACCAAGGCTTTGATAAAAAGCGCTAATGTTATAGAGTATGCCAAACACAGTACAAATTATGGTATCAATGTTCAGAATGCTCAACCTGATTTTGGTGCAGTTATAAAACGTAGTCGTGGTGTGGCCGATAAGATGAGCAAAGGCGTTCAGTTTTTGATGCGTAAGAATAAGATTGATGTGATAATGGGCACTGCAAAACTGGTAGCAAAAGGAAAGATTGAAGTTACTGCTGCAGACGGAAGCAAACAAACAGTTGAAGCGAAACATATAATTATTGCAACAGGTGGCCGCAGTCGCGAATTGCCAAACCTTAAGCAGGATGGCAAAAAAGTGGTTGGATATCGTGAAGCAATGGTGTTACCGCAGCAACCAAAGAGCATGATCATTATTGGCAGTGGTGCGATAGGTGTTGAGTTTGCTTACGTTTATAACAGCATGGGAACAAAAGTTACCATTGTTGAATTTATGCCGAGAGTAGTGCCTGTTGAAGATGAAGAAATTTCAAAAGAACTGGAAAAACAGTTTAAGAAACAAGGCATTGAAATTATGACAAGCTCTACGGTTGAGTCAGTTGACACTTCCGGCAATGGTGTAAAAGCTTCTGTAAAAAAACAGGATGGCAGCACGATTACTTTGGAGGCGGATATTGTTTTAAGCGCTGTTGGTGTTGTAGCTAATGTAGAAAACATTGGTCTTGAAACACTGGGCATAAAAACAGAAAAAGGAAAGATAGTTGTTGATAAATACCAGCAAACAAATGTTCCAGGTTTTTATGCGATTGGTGATTGTACACCAAACCAGGCATTGGCGCACAAAGCGGGTAAAGAAGGTACAAATGCTGCAGAATATATTGGTTACCTTGAAAAGAAATTTCATCATCAGCCCGACTCGATTGATTACAATAATGTACCGGGTTGTACCTATTGTACTCCTGAAATTGCAAGTGTTGGTTATACTGAAAAAGCGGCAAGAGATGCGGGTTATGATGTTAAGATTGGTAAGTTTCCTTTTATGGCAAGTGGTAAAGCAACTGCAGCCGGTGCAACAGAAGGTTTTGTAAAAATTATCTATGATGCAAAGTATGGTGAGTTGCTGGGTTGCCACATGATCGGTAACAACGTTACAGAAATGATCGCTGAGATTTCTGTTGCACGAAAGCTGGAAACAACAGCTCATGAAATTTTGAATGCTATTCATCCACACCCAACCATGAGCGAAGCGATTAAAGAAGCAACAGCAGCAGCTTATGGCGAAGCAATAGATATATAATTGTCTGAACAGAGGTTTGGAAAGATGTAAAAGATTGAAGGACTGTAATTAAAAATTGCAGTCCTTTTTTTTACGCAAGCTTGAGAAATTTTTTCAGTTCATTTATCTCTGTTGCATTAAGTGTTTCGTTGTTATCATATTTTGATTTCAGATACAATACTCTTTTGTGTTGCGGATATTTTGCAAGTATTGCATTCATCATTTCACCAATGCTTTCATCTTTTTCATAAAGTGGTTTTGGCTGTGGAACGTCTGATTTAAACTTGTTTGGCATTTTTAAAATAACAGCTTCAAGACTTGCCAAACGGGAAGTAGAAATGGTAGATATTTTCTGTGCTTTCGAGTATAAACCCTGCAATTGTTTTTTGCTTAAACTTCCACGTTCAAGATATTGATGCCTCAAACTTTTGATGAATGTAGAATCCGGTCTTGTATTCAAAACTTCATCAAGTAAATCAAGAATTATATCAAGATCGGCTCGCTTTTTATGATGCATAAAACGTTATCAGAATTGATTTTTATTATTGTTTTTTATTTCGAAATTTGAAAGTCATCAAAGCATGAAGATGAGTAAAAAATAAATAAGTATTTGTTTCATAAAAAAGTGCCTGATATTTACTCCAGGCACTTTCTTTCAAAAAAACTAAATTATTCTACAATCCAAAAACTCCGCTGTTTATCACCTGCAGTGCTTCGTTCTTGTATTTAGCCGGAATCAGTAAAGAAATGTTATGTCTGCTTCCACCATAACTAACCATTCGAACTGGAATGGAATGAATTGAATCAAATACTTTTTTCAATACATCAGGTGTATCCGCAATTTCATTTCCTACAACGGAAACAATTGTTTGATCTTTATCCACTTCAACTGTACCAAAAGGTTCTAATTCTTTTATTATCTTATTCAAATTAGCCTCAGAATCTATCGTTACAGACACGGCTACTTCTGAAGTAGTGATCATATCAATTGGAGTTTTATATTTTTCAAACACCTCGAATATTTTTCTTAAAAAACCATAAGCAAGCAACATGCGACTGCTTTTTATTTTTATGGCGATAATTCCATCTTTTGCAGCAACTGCTTTTACACCGGTGCTTTTTGCACTTTCTTCTATTGTTGTTCCCGCAGCTTCAGGTTCCATTGTATTCAGGAGTTTGACAGGAACATTTGTTTGCTGTGCGGGCCAAATGCATGTTGGATGAAGTATTTTAGCACCAAAATAAGCAAGCTCTGCAGCTTCTTCAAAGCTCAGTACTTCAACAGCAACGGTTTTCTTTACCACACGCGGATCATTATTATGCATACCGCTTATATCTGTCCAAATTTCACAGACACTTGCATTTATGGCTGCAGCAATTAATGAAGCAGTATAATCACTTCCACCACGTTTTAAATTATCCACTTCACCTTTTGCATTACGACAAATATAACCTTGCGTTATAAACAATTTTTTATCCTCGTGTTGTTGCAGTAACTGCGTAAGTTTTGTACGAATGTTTCCGAGCACAGGTTCTTCATTTGCATCAATACTCATAAATTCAAGTGCAGGTAATAAAACATGATCAATCCCCTGCTCCTGCAAATACACACTGAATAATTTCGTGCTCATCAGTTCGCCTTGTGCAAGAATATCTTTATTTAAAGCTTCACTGAAAGAGATGCGCAGTATAATATTTAAGAATTCAAAATGTTCTTTTACAATGGCTACAGCTTTTGCAACAAACTCTTCTTTCTCAACTAAAGAATTAATAAAATGGTCGTAATGTTCCTGCAGTTTATCAATATTTTGTTTGGCGCTTTCCCTGTCACCTGCAGCAAGTGAATTACTTATTTCAACCAGTGCATTTGTTGTTCCGCTTAAAGCACTAAGCACAACAATTTTAGACTCATCATCTTTTGTTATCAGCCGTGCAACTTCACGCATACGTTCAGGCTTTCCAACACTGGTGCCGCCAAATTTCATTACTTTCATCTGAAATTTTTTTTATTGTTTTTCCGGGACGATGTAACTCCGCATTTCATTTCTCTATAAAAAAGATATTCACGCTTCGCTACCTTTCTGCAATTTTTTTTGAGTTGCAAAAGTAGTTGCTCTGCTTAAATTATAAAGAATATTTTTAGGTTACCGGCAACAGTAATGCTGTTGTACTTTCGTTGTGTCACTCACTTGTACGCCTTTTTCTTCACGCAGCTTTTCAATACCTTATCACCTAAGTACAAATAATAAAATATTTCTTTCTTATAAGTGATATATTAAACAGGTTTTCCAATTTCCCAATGCAATCCAAATGGATCTTCAAGTCTGCCTAATCGCCATCCATGATCTTCTCCCACAGGAAATATTTCTGTAGCTCCCGCTTTCAATGCTTTTTTAAAAACTTCATCAGGATTTGAAACAGTTAATATCATTCTTACAGACTTGCCGCCCAAAACACTTTTTCCGTTTCCATTATCTTCTCCGCTTATCCAGAATTCTGCACCATGTACAGATAATCTCACAACAATGTTTTTGCCTGCATCTTCCAAACGATAAACTTCAACTGCATCAAAAGCTTCTTTATAAAATGCAACAGCTTTTTCTCCATTATTGACAGAAAGCCACGGTGTAATAGAAGCACCGATATTTTCTGATTGATCTTCTTTTTTGTTTTGCATGATAAAAATTTAAGAAGTTCTCATGTTTTACAGATTCAACTAATGAATCTGGTTATGCAGCATCAAAACAACCAGTCGCCTTATTACTTCAGTGTTATAAAACTTTTTACTTATCACCTTCCAAAACAGTAGTCGAATCAGGGCGATTAATCTTGGGTGTGTCTTTTGGTTTTGTTCCGAATAATTTTTGGAAATCTTTTGTATAAGATAAACTTACGCCTTGCCTGTTACGCCTGCCAATAGCAGAGTTGGCGCTAACATCCAACGTGCTTTTGCTAAAGATAACAGCACGTAGCTTTCTATCCTTCGATAAAACGATTTGAACAGAAAGATCAGGCAGCCATTGAAAATTTCCGTTCTGTACAGCTGAGGTATTACCCAGATTAAAATCAAGATCACCTCCAAACGTGATAATTACTTTTCCATCCAGCAAGCTTTGGTTGATCTTTAAATTAACCGTTTGCCT
>JAEZRL010000028.1 GCA_023440945.1 Bacteroidota bacterium | reverse complement strand
ACCTTCAACAGCTATATCAAATCGTTTATTGTTCTTTAATAAAACTGATAGAGAAAAATCGCTAACGTCTTCAATTGAATCGCTGATGTAGGAACTTGCACCACAAAGCAAAAAATACTTGGCTGAGAGGAGGTTATTAACCAACTGTCTCTTAATAGCCTGAAAGCGAATTGTTTTTTGCTTACTGTTATCAGCAGAGTTTTTTGAGAACGTAAGCAAATATTCCAAATAAGAAAGGAACCAACTATAAGAATACTTTTTATTATCCTTTATGTTGGTAATTAAATCCTGACGTTCCTGCTTTAGGTTTTCTTCTCTAAATGCTTCCTGTAATGCTTGCAAGTGCTCATTGCTTACATCGTCTTTACTTGCGGAATTATAGGCATTGTAAATACTTGTCAGCATTGAATCCCTTTTATTAATTAATTCACCTACTAAAGATGCAAGTGGATTTGAGTCTATAATCAAGTATGATTTAAGCCCATCTAAATGAATATTCTTTGAATAATTAACAGTCGTGGCACCTTCAGCATTTATAGATTGATAATAGAAGCCATCTACTATTGATCCAATGAATTGCTTTTCAACTTTACCATTTAGATAAATATTAAATTTTAACTCATCTTCTTTTCTGAGAATTACATTGTGCTGTTTACTCCAATTATGATAAAAAGGTTCAGAGTGTGGTTCAGAGTTCAGTGATGGTTTAAACTCTCTTTCAAAAATAAGTTCAGCAATATTTGATTTAATTTTTTCATTCAGAAGCAACGTATCTTTTACAATACAATAATCTGAGTAAACAAAATTTAAACCATTAGAACTATCGTGTTTTAGCTTGGTATGAAGATCTTGCTCTATTCTATAAAATGAAGCCTCATCTTGTTTTACTAATTTGTAAGAATCTAAATCATTGTAAGCAAGCAAGGGACATTCAATTTTGTTCTCAATCAGGTAGTTAATGATTTTCTCGATTTCCTGAATTTGGACAAAATGTTTTTCGCCTGAATAAATAAATGGATATTTATTCAAAGTGGCAAAATCTCCTGCCAAACCATTTAGAGTATTCAGGAGAAGTGTTGTGTTGAATTTTAGAGTATCTATTTCGCCTGGATAGTTACTTTTCTCTGCTAAAAGGAATAGCCTAACCGATTCTATATAACTGTCGTCAACGTTTACACCTAAAGCCTTCAAAAATTCCTTTTTTGAATTATCGTTTTGACACCAAACAATGCACTCTTCAGGTAATATTTCATCATCCGTATGTACTCCATTCAAAATATATTGTGTAGGAATAAAATTTAAAACGTTCTCCCATTCTGCATTTCTCTTATACTCTCTTAAAGCATGAGGAAGATTTTTCCAGCCATTATACAAATAATCTAACTGCTCGGTAACTTCACCATCACCTAGTAACAATTCGGGGTTCAGACCTTTTACAAACAGGAATTTAGAAGTTATAATATCATCTTCATTTTGACCAAAATTGAAAACTTCCAGATCACTCAGTGAAAGCGTTGATTGCAAACCATCGTAGCACTGATTTAGTAAGCTGGAGGAACGTATAAATTTTGCATTAGTTTCTGAATAGATAATCTTTATACCTTTTAAGTAGTACCACTTATTATCCTGGCATTTTACTGCAAATTTCTTCAAATCATTTCCTTTGTATTGACCAGAAAGGAGCACAAAGGATAATTGATGTGCATTGTTTAAAGGAAGTGCGTCTTTTAAAATATTTAGTTCTCTAAGATTAGTTTCAAACTTACTTATTAGGTCTTTTGATATGCCAACCTTTGAAATCTTAAATAATCTATCAGCCTTTGCAGGATTAATAAGTTCTCTATTTAATGCACCATCGTGGAAGCCTTGTATCAGTTTAATTGTATCAGCATTTACCAAATTCAATATCCGAGATTGTGAAAGGTAAATTGTCTTATCATCCCTTTTTACTTCAATAGTATCATGGGCGCTATTAATAGAACCAATGACTACTTCAACATCATTTTCATAAATAAGAATTTTAGCCTGAATCCCTGATAATTCATCAGCAGTTAAAGTATCGGTTACAACATCAGACAACAATTTAAGATACAATTCATTTTGGCGTAATTCAACCCAAGTCGCATCCAATCTTAAATAAGTCAATCTATTGAATAAAGATTTTTTATCATCATATCTCTCGTTTAAAACAAGTTCAATTAAATCTAACTCTTGCTCCATTGACTCTTCGGAAAACAGTTCTATTAAATGAATCACCAATGCAGAATCCGTTAAATCTATTTTCCCTGTTTCGAAGTTTATGCCATCAGGCATTAATGTAAATTGACTTGGGTGGTACTTTGAAATGTAGCTTATTATACCTGGTTTAGAAGTGCTAAATTGCTTTAAGCCGGATGTGCTATCTATTATATATTGATTATCTTTTAAAATAATGCTGTTAGCTCTAAAAAAGTCTATACTGCCCTTTGAGCACAGAAGCATTAGATCATTTATCTCATCAATAGACACTACGGTATTTTCAATTGCAGCATCTATGTTACTGCTTGAATAAGACAGCGGTATTACTTCAATGTAGTTTGTAAGATATTTATCGGGAATATATAGACCATAAAATTTGAAGCAGACTGCCTGAACCCTGATAAACTCATCACCTGATAATGAGCATAAGGCTTTATTGAAAAAAATATTGGCGGACTCAAGTATTTTCGATTGATATATTATTAAGTCCTGGTTCGATAAAAGATGCTGGTGTTTAGCCGACCAATTGCTCTCATTATATAAAGCTGTTATTTCAGAAATAATATCCGTTGCTTTGCTACTATTCTTCGAAATGTATTCTAGTGTTTCTCTCCAAAATGGGTAAACAATATTTTGATAAAATTCCTTTCTGTCGTCCAACAAAAAGCTTTTAAGTTGGTCGTCAAACTCGTTAGCTGATATACTGAAGGTGCTTAACCAACCATCGGGCTGACTAACCAACAATGATTTGAAAGTTGCAGGTTTGCCCAAATTGTTATTGAATAATTTTAGCTCCCTTATTCTTTCTGTTACACTCTCAGAATTTAATGTTCTAAAAGCATTGAATAGTTTTAGCTTTTCGGACTTGGAAAGTGCAGTAAGATTTTCATCCTTTACACATGAACTGAATAGCTGTGTAAGTTCTGTATATCCTTTATGCTTTGATGCCTGTAATAAGTAAGTTCTGAAAATATCAACAAATTTATACTCGTTCAAATCAATGGCTGTAGTGATTAAACCGGCTTTGATTAGAACATCTTTTACTTCACCGAGGGTATTGTGTAGCAAGAAATATCCGTCCTTTTCTTTCTCCAGAAATTCAGATAATGAAAGCAAAGCGCCATTTGAAAATCTGAAGAGTTTTAATTTGATTAGTTGCTGTCTGATTTGGTTTACTAAGGCAGCATTACCCTCAAATGCGGACAATTCAGTTAGAACTAATTTTATTTTATCATCTTCACCATTAAGCCAAGCATTGATATGATTGTCAATACCGTCATTTTTAAGTAAGTCAAAAATGGTGTAACTTTTTATGCCTAGTTTTTCTACGCTTTTTTCAACAATGCATTCATCTTCGACATTCCAATAATACCAATGTACATTGGTTAAACCCCAACTGCTTGTATCAATTTCAATATTTGTTCTTTTTATAAAAACCTTATTGGCATCGCTTATAATTGAGTATCCGGCTTTATTTAATAAATTCCTGACAGGTATATATTTTCCTAATAATTTGTTTATTGGATTTATATATGGAGTTTCGATCCAAAGCCTATCTTGATTGGTACTTTTACCTGATGTTAAAAGTGCTGCATAAAAATGAAGCAATAAGGATTTGTCGGACTGCTTATCAGAGCCAGAAAGCTCAATTAACTTATCTTCAATTTTAGATACAATTACTTTTAATAAACGTTCATTGATGCCGTCTTCCTTACTGTTTCCTTTATGCAAAAATGTTCGGGAACTGCCTTTATAAAATGCATTTGAATGAAGTATGTAATTAAAATTGTGTACTTCTTCTGATAAGGGGAAATATAAGTATAGGTTTGGCGCTCCTTTAAAAAAATCACCAATTTCGTCATGCTTTCTAAAACCAAACAGCGCTTCAATGTTTGCTTCCCCTGTAATTCTTCTTATTTGTTCATCGCTTAAATCATCAAAACTCTCCACCCCAAAACGTATGTGTGCGTAGGTATCTTTTTCATCTTCTTTATCGACAATGATCTTGATGTATTCCAAATCCGGGTAAGTAATTGGTTCGTCATTATTCAGCTGAACCGTTTGCAATAGCTTGCCATCCCGTTCTTCTTCGGGTGCTGTTTCTTTCAGTATGGCTATTGCAAACTTTACACCTTCCCGTAGATTTTTTTCTGCCAGTTCTTCTTCTTTCCCTGAACCCAGTTTAATAAAGAATAAGGCACCTTCATTATAGGTTTCTTTATTAAGGATTTGTTTGTTTTTCTTTACCCATCTGGAAAGCACTTCATACTCTGTCTGACTAAATGGATTGGCAGTTGCCTGCACACCATTTGCCATTTTAGGCAATTCTGCAATTACATTATTTTGAGGTAAACAAGGAAAGCAGGTTATTAAGATTTTGAAAAGCCAAGGGTATTCATCATGCACCTCATAATTGCCGTTCCCTTTCTGTGCATATTGCAGTGGCTGAGGTTCGATATTCTCTGCATTTACTAATTGTGCAATTTCATAATTTTTCCAGCTAAATAAAATTGGACCTGAGTTTTCATTTATCAGCTCTTGTAAGCCATTGTCTTTGCCTACTAAACGATGAGCCAACTTAAATCCAATTCCAAATTTACCGATAGTGTGACTCTCATTTGTTTTGGTAGAAGAGCCCACATTGAGAATAGATCGAATACTATCCAAATTGAACATTTTACCATTGTTCGCTACCAATAAATAATGGTTACCATCTACTTCATCCTTACCCCAAACCATCGAGTAATGAGTACTTCCTGCATCTACTGCATTCTGCAAAAATTCATAAACCGCTTGACCATCCTTTGCCATATCCAGGAAACTCTGCAAAAAGTTTTCAATACCAGCTTCAGCCTTGCCGTAACCTTCTTTATCACCGTGGTAGATCTCGAACCAACCAAACTTTTTCTTTCCTGTTTCTTTTTCAATTAAAAAATTACCAATAAAGTTCTCATCCCGTGTAGGCAAGTCACGGATTTCATTTTTATAAAAACTTCGATATTCTTGGATGTTCTTTATTTTCATTTAGCAGACTATTTATCAAATACTTTTTTTATTATTTCATCAATGTCTTTAACAGATATTGCCCCTCTTATACTGCCATCCTCCAGTTCAAAAGGTTTATCTTCTGTAATAATCAACGTACCATTTTTACCACCACCTTCTTCAAAAGGAAGGATATGGTTTTCTTTATACCATTGGTATTTTTCTTCCCATCTTTGTTTGTACTCTTTGTCATACAACATACCACAATGCTCCCAATAATATACTTCGCCTGTATCGTCATTTTCAATGGTAAAATCGGGTAGCTTTTCCACCTCTTTGATGGTTAGCTTTTTCTCGTACAAAGGATTTAGCTTTTTGTCTATCAACCGCTGATAAATAAGCAATTCACTTTTTGAACGCAGCATTTTTCCATCACTTGCCTGATGTATAAGGTTCTTTTCTAAATAAAAACCATCTACATCTATTAATTCGGGTTTAGCAAACAGGTTGGTTATTCTTTTTAGGGCATCTGACTTTGTAGGTGACGCCAAACCTTTTATATCGAAAGCATTGCCTTGAATCAGCATGATCACTTTATCCTTCTGTCTTGTTAGAGCTGTGTAAAGCATTTCTCTTGACAACAAAAAGCAAGGGTTAGGAATTACAATAAATACTTTACCAAATTCACTGCCCTGGGCTTTATGCACTGTGAGTGCATAGGCTAATTCTAATGGCGGCTCCTTTTCATCTTTGAAGTCTTTTTTCTTAAATGTGTATGTAAACCCTTTTTGTGAGCTGAATTCTATTTCAATAAATTTTGGTTGTCCTTTGTAGTTAGCGTTCTTTCTTTTGAATTGCCCTGTTACTATACCTATTTCGCCATTTGCCAAGTATTCAAGAGCGTTTTCATTTGGGTATACATCTTTGCGCCTATGATTTCCAACATTGATTACTTTGTCACCATATACTATACCTTCTAACCCTAAAGGCTTAGGGATTTTTCTCTCTTTGTATTCTATTAATTCTCCATTTTTCCAAAAGCTCTTTTTCTTGCCATTGATTGCGTAATCAACTACCTTATCTTTAAACAGCTTGTGTATCTTTCTATTAAGAGCACGAACACCAAAGACTTTTTCTTTTACAGGAGATAATATTTGCCAGTCTTCTGTTTTATTTACTGAAGGCTCTAGTTCAAAATATTCAGCACTCTTTGTATCATTAAAGTAATGACCATCGTTTGAGCCGATTGATTTGTTAAATGAAATGGTATCCTGCAACGAATCCATTCCTAACTCTTTCACTAAAATTTCTTCAAACTTCTTTTCAAAAGCAACTTCGTTTTACCAATATTCAATTCTTAAAAATTTGGAATCGGGTGTGGTGATAATGTGATTGATAATGCTGTCTGCACCGGGTTCCAAAGTTTCGCCACTAAACCATTCGGCTAACTGTAAATCTTCCCGTTTAGCACCGCCCTGCCTTCTTTTAATAGTTAGTTCTGCATAGCCTTTACCAATTCTTGGAAATGCTGTTTCAATACCTTCAGGTTTTAAGAAATGAATAATATCTAAGAAGGGACGACCTGCTCCAATGGGTGGAAGTTGTCTATGATCGCCTACTAAAATAAATCGCTTCACACCTTTTAAGCAGTCTAATGTTGTAGCCAACATTTCTTCAGTAAGCATTGAAGCTTCATCCAAAATAACCGTTTCATACTGCCCTTCGCAATATTGCGAAGAGAATAAATATTGCTGTATATCTCCATTGTATCTGCCGAAGCCCGAAAGGAATTGTGCCAGCGTTTTTGCTGTTACATTTATGTT
Organism: Bacteroidota bacterium; assembly: GCA_023440945.1. Taxonomy (GTDB): domain Bacteria; phylum Bacteroidota; class Bacteroidia; order Chitinophagales; family Chitinophagaceae; genus JAEZRL01. Next base: position 5,894 of record JAEZRL010000028.1, on the reverse strand, counting down.
TTTGGCTACTTCTTCCATCCTTACCCTTGCTTTACCAGTCGGGGCAAGTAATAGCACTCCATTGTCCTCTACTTCTTTTTGCCCTGCTAAGATGGTAAGCAATGTTGTTTTGCCTGTACCGGCAGGACCAATTAATACTGAAAACCTGCTTTCGGCAATTTCTTTTAAGGCTGCAGCTTTTTCTTTTCTTGCTTTCAGTTCCTGCTCATCGGGTGTGCCTTTTGTGTGTTCTTTGAGTGCTTCATTTAAAAGTGATGCCCAGTCTGCTTGCAATTCTAATCGTTTGGCGTTGGTGCGTTGTGTAATTTTCTGATTGATAATTTCACGGGTTTGCGCAAAGCGTTGCAGTTGATAGGCTCTTTCACCGTCTTTCATTTCCTCTAATACAACAGCCCCTTTAAATCCTTCTTCTGCCAATTCAAAATAATCGCTATTGATAGGGCAAGCAGGCGTTATTGACAACTCCCTGATTTGTTTGATAATTTCCTTACGTGGCAATAAGGTATGCCCAATTAATGATGCCAGTTCTAATTGCTGAATGGTTAATGCCCTGATACGATTATTCTCGAAAGGATCCTGGTGTAAAATACCGGCAGGTAATAAATCATCAGGTGCATTTTTTAGATATAAGCCCAAATCAATAGTGCTTAAAGCAACAGGGCTGGTGGTAAACCGCGAATCTTCATAAATGAGATAAGGATTGGATAAATATTCTTCATCCTTTCTTTCTATGCCAAACTTTTCTCTTTCCTCTTGCACAAACAATGCTGTGGCTTGTTCAATACTCAAATCAAACCTGCTGAGCAACTGTAAAAACTGAACACGAATAGGAGAAGCCTTTTCCTTTAGGCGTTGATATAATTTCTTACTGTTAAAGGGAATTAAAGCAGCAACAGCATCAGACAGTATTCCTTTTGAATTATCCAATGCTTTTTCAAACAGATACCAGGGATTTTCCTTTTCATCTTTTAGCTGATTGATTATTTCTGCTGCAACAAAATGTCCTTTCTCAATGCCGAATGCACAAAGAGCTGCACCCATACCAGGATAAGCGCCTCTTAATTTTTCAAGCTGCGCAATTTCGTTGTGTATCCATTGTATTTTATGTAGGTTGTTTTCGCCAATACCCAAAGCATCTGCTTTTTCTATGACTTGCAAACATGCCAACAGTACCCTTATGGCACTATCGTTACTAACATGTTCGGCTGCGTAGGAAAATTCAAACCGTTTGTCATGTGGTACAATAACCGCCAATTCAGCCACATCAAATTCGGTGTTTTCCTTTTGATACTCTAAAGCTTCATGATAAGGTAATAGAAAACCATTTTTCCCATCCTTACGAATGGAGTGCAAAATCATGTGCTCCCAATACGCCGCACCAAATCGGTTGTTGCTGCCTTCGTAGGCTTCTGATGGAATAATTTTATTGATTTTGCCCACACCTACTAATACTCTTCCACTCTCTTCTACAAAAGGGGTTTGTTTGGCATAGAAGAAGACCAATGAAGTTTCAGCTTCCAAATGTTCAAAAAAGCAATTGAGCAGGGCTTTTTGATTGGTAATTTCCTGTACCCAGTTATCATTGCCATTTGCTGCCCAGTCTAAAACAGGTTCCCTGTTATCATCAACGTTCAAATCAAAAGATGCTGCTCTTTCTTTAGCATTTTCTTTCAACATCCAGTTATAAGGAACAGCGGCTGCTGAGAATGCAGGAAATTGCACACGGGTAGGTTTTAAATGACCATGTGTGTTGGGTGAACTTTCTGCATAAGGGTGATTTAATGTTTTGTAGAAATTAAAGTTTGCCATGAATGTGGCTCTTTCACCCACGCATACCGGAAATTGGTTTTCATCCAAATCTTTCAGCAATTGACCTTTCACCGTTTCTTCCTGTTCATCATTCCTATTAAGTGCACAGTTCTTCAAAATTAGGCAGGCTCCGTTAGCTTTAGGATTGCTGCAAACACTGCCATTCCAACCGTTATCGTGCCAGGGAACACGAATAGATAAATGTTTAAGGATGTATTTCGGGTTATGATTCATGCGTTTGCATTTTCTTTTATTAGATGGTTTACTCTAACCTTTCCGCTTAATAGATCCTGCATTAAGCCAGTTTTGAGAGATTGGAGTTTGGAGAGTTGTTTTTGAAACGACAAAATCGTTTCATTTGAACTAAGTATTATGTCAGTAATCCTTTTTTGCTCTTCTAAGGTTGTTGGGAAAAAAATAGGCATTTCATAGAAATCTTTATGTTTCATGTCCGGTATTGTTGTAGTACCCGCTAACTCTTTAATTAAAACTTGAACAGGCTCCCAATTCAAGTACAGGATTAGATACTCTCTTGAAATCTCCTTTGCATCAAAAGAAACTTTAAAAAAATTGTTATGAAAAACGCCTTTAATACCGCTGATAATTTGCCCCGTATTTCCTGTTCTGGTAAATAAAATTTCTTCCTCAGTACAGATAACATTTTCAGGCGGATTCTCAATAAATTCAAGATACTTCTTGGGGTTATTAAGATACTGAACAGTGATATAGATATACCGATTAACCCCTTCGTCCTTTTTACGTTTTGAAATGGCAATTTGAAAGCCTTGCCGTACTTTGGTAATATTCTCCAATTTACATTGTCTGAATTGAGTATTTATTTCAATGCCTTTTAGATCACTCTTGGTTAAGTCAGTCTGCTGCAAAATGCCTTTAGTGAGCAATTCCTGCATTAAGCCGGTTTTTATGCGGTTGTATTTGGCTATGAGTTGTTCGGTTTGAGCAATGGCTTCATCTACTTTGGAAAGGATGGTGGCGATTTGGGTTTGTTCGGAAGTGTCAGAAGGAATTAGAAATTCAAGCTCTTTTAATAACCTTGTTTTAGATAGGTTATATCGAGTTGAACCTTGTCCTAATAGAGATATTGAATAACGAATATTCTCTGACCTGAATAAATATTGAGAAAATTGTGGTACTAACCAGTTATTTTTATTTAAGCGAAGTATAAAGCAAAAGCTATTTAAATAGTATCTGCCGGTTTTTTCAAGAAACACTGAAGTCATTCCTACTTCTTCAATCGTTTCTGATGAAGTGGTAAAAATTATATCACCATACTCTACGGCATTTTGCCTTTCTCCAACTTTTACTTTCACGTAATCTACTTCTGCAATATCAACTTTTGAGTTTTTAAAAACATTGACATACGGGATATAAGGTTCCCCTGTTCCGAAATCATCTTTCTTTTTACCGCTGAGTCCATTATATACCTTACTTAAATTTCCTAACTGTGTTATTTCAATCCATCCTTCAGGAATTTGCACTTGATTTTCTATCATTAGTTGAGATAGTTTAATTGGGTTAGAAAATCATTGAGTGCTGCCATTGTTTTTTCTCTCTTATCCCCTATGGCTTTGGCAGAATTGTAGTATTTGTCAAAAAGGTTTTCGTAAGCAGCTACCAATGCTCTTTTCTCGGCATTGAGGTAGCGTTGTAGTTGGTCGTTGATAATATCGAAGTGCTTTTTGAGAATGAGCTTTTGGCTTTCTTCAGTGGTTATCATGCCGTCTATTTCTTCCAACAGTGCATCAATGCTATCCAACTTGTTTTGCAGTATGCCGCAGTCTTTTACACGGGCATTGTAAGCTTTTGTAATTTCCTTGAATTGCTTTTGGGTTTCCAATACCAGGTTAAGCTTTGACGCATCGTTGTTTCTCTTTTTCAATTCCTTTTCCAGTGCCGTTACCGATTTTTTTATTTTATCGTAATCGGTTGTTTCTTTCAAATCTGTTTTAAAACTTTTAATAAGGTTTTCTATATCTGCATTTAAATTGGTTATTTCCTTTTTTGCGGCAGTCAGCAGGGCATTGCTTTCTGCTTTCACATCGTCGCTGCCATATCGTTTAAGTTCTATTTTGAGTTCCAATTCTGCCTGCTTTTCTTTCCATAATGCTTTGCAATCTTTTATAAATTTCTCCAGTTCTTTGATCTTGGCTTCTTGCTCCTGATAGGGTTTAGCTTTGTCGGGTTGTTTCTTTTCTTCTATGTAGAAGTCAATCATTTTGCCCAATTCGGTTTTGGCTAAAGCAGCCGTCTGTTTTACTTCACCTTCTTCTTCATCAGCTTCAAACTCGGTTAAATTCAACGCTTCTTCAACTGCTTCTTCCAATTGGCTTTCAAAATCGGCTTGTTCAATTTCTATTTTCTCAATTGCAGCCTTCTCGGTTTTGAAAAATTCTTCGATCAGGTAATCATCAGGTATCAACCCGGCATCCCAACCGTTTTGCATAATGGTTTTCAGGTCGTATTTGATATTATCCCACCAGTTTACGAACACACCTGCTACCTGGAATTTATCTAACACACCTACGGGGACAAATTTTTCTTTGATAGTGTTGAGCAGTTCTTTTCTTACTCTTGGATATTTATCACCAGTGAGCCGAACGTAAGCAGCCATGCCCTCTGCTAATTCATTGGCTTGTGTAGTAACATTTTCTTCCGGCTTATAAGCAAGAGTTGAAAAATCATCCTTTGCTAATTGCCACCAGTCGGCTAAATGGATTCCTAATTCTGCAAGGGTTTCGGTTACATTGCTATCTTCTTCAACTGTTTTTTTTATTTCAGATTTATCAGTAATTGCAAAGTCCTTGTAGTGTTCGTTTTTGTCTGTAAATAGTTGGTAGCCGTCAAAATCAAACTTGGGAGCCAACGTATTCTGCACTGTTTCAATTTCTGCAACAGGTACACCGCCTATTAAATGAGCTTTTACATCTTCGGGTTCGGGAAGTGGTGTATTGTCCACGTACCGGCGGATGTTAAGGGTATAGTCGTTAGAGGCAATGGTTTCCAGGTCCACCAATTTGGAGTAATTGGCTTCTTCAATTTTATTGGTGAAAACAAAATCAATCTTTTCTACATCTTCTGGTCTCAGTGTGTTTTGCTTCTTACCCTCAGCATAATCTTTATCAGCATTTACAATAAATACTTTGTTTTTCAGCGTATCGGGCTTGCTCTTGTTGAATATCATAATACAGGCTGGAATGCCTGTGCCATAAAATAACTGCGGTGGTAAACTGATAATGCCTTCCAATACATCTGCCTTAAGCATGTTCTCACGGATTTCTTTTTCCTTACCACCGCGGAACAATACACCGTGTGGCATTACTACTACTACCTTGCCTGTGCGTTTGCAGCTTGCAAGCATGTGTTGCACAAACATTAAATCACCTTTTTTACCTGTTTCAGGAGCAAAGCCATAACTAAACCGGGCAGTGTATTGCATGGTTGCCCGATTGTAATTCTGCGAAAAAGGCGGATTAGCAATTACCCTATCGAACTGGATCAATTGCCCGTCTTTTTCATTCAGCGGTTCTTCCAGTGTATCGCCGTACTCAATGTTATATTTGGTGATGTTGTGCAAAATGATGTTCATTTTACAGATGGCAACCACCGTGGGATCATTCTCTTGCCCAAACAATTCTAAGTCGTTGGCATTTTGTCCCTGCTCTTCGATGTATTGATGCGATTGAATGAGCATGCCACCCGAACCTGCGGTAGGGTCATAAATAGACATACCAGCTTCAGGCTTTATTAACTGCACTAACAAACGCACTACCTGGTTGGGCGTGTAGAACTGACCGCCTTTTTTACCACTCTCATCTGCAAAGTGTTTCAGCAGGTATTCATAAGCTGCACCTAATAAATCAGGGAACTCGAAATTTTCATTGACCAGCTTTGGAAACTCGTTGAAGTGGTCAATCATCTTTTTCAGGTCCACATTCTTTACTATCTGCTTACCATCTACTTCTTTGTTGAAGTTGATGCGACCTTTAAAAATTCCGGAAAGTGTTTCAGGATTGGCTTCCTCAATAGCATCTAATGCCTTGTTTAGCATTTGACCAATATTGTTC
>JAEZRL010000006.1 GCA_023440945.1 Bacteroidota bacterium | reverse complement strand
CCCTCTTCTGCTAACCCTTCTTTCAATGACCTTGTCTCTCTTTTTTAACACCCTTTCCTTCAAACGGGCTGCGAAGGTAAGCGCCTTCCACTTATCAGCCAAATTGTTTTTCAAACTTTTTTTGGCTCCCGTCTTCTCCTACTTCTTAACCCCTCACTTTACCCTCTCCCCTGCCTCTTCCTTACCTCAACCTTTTAAAAGAACTTACCCTTTTTTCTAAAGCGGTCGCAAAGATAAGAAGTTCTAAATTGCTCACCATCTTTTTTCTAATTAATTCTTCACTTTAACACTTCTTGAAATCCGGTGTGTATCTTATATATAAATGCACTAGCTAGGTTTATTTAGACCAATTAATTTTTACAGATTTGGTATCTCTCGAATTTGTGCCGATACGGATAATAAATTCACCGGGCTCCCATGTATAATTCAAATCGCTATTATAGAATTTAAGAAGATCAGTATTAATATTGAAAGAAATGTCTTTGCTTTCGCCTGGTTGTAAAATCACCTTTTTAAAACCTTTTAAATCCTGTACATTTCTGGAAATACTCGCCACCGGATCACTGATATACAATTGAACTGTTTCCTCACCTGCCTGCTGACCTGTATTTGTTACCGTTACAGTGGCTGTTAATGTTTCATCGCCTGTAAGTTCTGTTTTATTCACTTTTATATCACTGTAACTAAAACTTGTATAACTTAAGCCATAACCAAAAGGATACAAAGGATCGTTGGTTATGTCGAGATAATCTGATTTGAATTTAGTAGGACCACCTTCTTCATAAGGCCGGCCGGTATTTAAATGATTATAATAAAGAGGAATTTGACCTACACTTCGTGGAAAAGTGGCAGTCAATTTTCCCGATGGATTATAATTACCAAATAATACGTTTGCAATAGCATTCCCTGCTTCTGTTCCCGGAAACCAAACCTCCAGTATAGCAGCAACGTGTTTATCCTCCCATGTAAGTGTTAAAGGTCTTCCGCTAAAAACGACCAATACCACTGGCTTACCTGTTTGAACCAAAGCTTTAATCATATTTTCCTGGCTTTCTGGAATACCGATGTCTGAGCGACTTGATGACTCACCGCTCATATCAGCAGCTTCTCCAACAGCGGTTACCACAATATCGGCACTGTTTGCAGCTTGTATGGCTTCATCTAGTAATTGTTGAGGAGATTTGTTTGGATCAGAAACTATCTCCTCACCCAAAGTATTCACTCTTTTTATCAGCATTGTATCATCCGAAATATTAGCGCCCTTTGCATAGATGATTTTAGCACTATTTCTTATCAAATTTTTTATGCCTGTTGCAACACTTACTGATTGTTGCCAGTCGCCGGAAACGCTCCAGGTTCCAAGCATGTTTCTTTGACTCTCTGTCAAAGGACCAACTAAAGCAATCGTGCCTGATTTTTTTAAAGGCAAGGTCTGATTTTCATTTTTCAACAATACAAAAGAACGTTCTGCAAATTCCATTGCAGCCTGCCTGTTCTCTGCCGTAAAAATTTCCTTCGAAGCTCTTTCTTCATCCAGATAACGATAAGGATCATCAAATAATCCCATTTTATATTTTGCTTCCAATACTTTGCGGCAAGCATCATCAATATCCTTTTGTGTTACTTTTCCTTCTTTTAAAGATTGTTTTAGAGTGGTAAGGAAACCTTCCCCAACCATGTCCATATCTAACCCGGCTTTTAATGCCAAAGCTGAAACCTTTTGCAAATCTCCTAATCCATGGGCAGTTACTTCATTCAACGAAGTGTAATCAGAAACGATCAAACCATTAAATCCCCATTGTTTGCGCAGTAAATCTGTGAGCAGCCATTTATTTACCGTTGCAGGAACACGGTCAACCACATTGAAGGAAGTCATTACACTTCCAACACCCGCATCAACTGCTGCTCTATAGGGAGGGAGGTAATCATTGTACATAACAATATGGCTCATATCAGCAGTGTTATATTCTCTTCCTGCTTCAGCAGCGCCATATAAAGCAAAATGTTTCACACAAGCCATTACAGTTGTATCGGCGCTGATGTCTCTTCCCTGATAACCTCTTACCATTGCTTTGGCTATCTCACTACCCAGGAACGGATCTTCTCCCGAACCTTCTGCAATTCTTCCCCAGCGTGGATCTCGGGCAATATCAACCATGGGAGAAAATACCCAATTCAAACCATCGGCGCTTGCTTCTCTTGCAGCAATACGTGCACTTCTTTCGGTCATTGCTGTATCCCAACTTGCTGACAATCCTAAAGGAATAGGAAAAATGGTTTTGTGACCGTGTATCACATCCAGGCCAAAGAGCAAAGGAATGTGCAGCCTCGAACTTTCAACTGCCATCTTTTGTGCCTGGCGTACTTTCTTCGGACCTGTAATTCCAAAAAGTCCTCCAACAAGACCTTTACGTATTTTTTCATCCACATCCTTACTTACAACTGAACCGGTTACAGCACCGCCGGGAGTAACTAAATTGAGTTGCCCGATTTTTTCTTCAAGTGTCGTTTTGCTCATCAGGTTACTGATGTAAGCATTCATTTTTGCATCCTGTGCGTGTGATTGAAATACAATAAAGATGGATAATAAGGCAAGCATTTTTTTCATCACAATACTATTTAATTGTAGAAATATTTGTTGCCATTGCAGTAAAGCCATGAGCTTTGATCCAATCTACTGCTTCTTACACAAATTGTTACCTTCTGTACTGAACAATCTGTTTAACTTCTTATCACCAAAAGAATGTAAAAACACTATTTCCTATTTTTCATCGTGATAAGAAAACCCTTCTTATAAAAAATAAGAATTTTACTTCACTAAATGAGGCTGAATAGCTTTTTGCCAAATGGCATAACCTTTTTCATTCATATGCAAACTATCGTCCAAAAAAATGCTTCCCATAGGTTTTCCATTTGCGTTTAGCATGAGATGATATACATCAACAAAAGAGGTATTTGGTTTGGTTTTTAAAAAACCTTGTATTTCCCGGTTTGCTTCTGCCATTTCCGGCATCAGGTTTTCGCGACTTGGACTGGGTTTGATAGATACATAGGTTATTTTGGTATCAGGTAATCCGCTTCTTATTAAAGAAAATAATTGTTTGAAACGATCGGTAACAGTAGCTGCAGTTACCGTATCTGAAGCAGCAAGATCATTATCTCCGCAATAAATAACAACTTGCTTTGGATGATAAGGAGTGATGATATCCTTTACATAACGGATAACATCAGGCAAAGTAGAACCACCGAAACCACGATTTATAATAGTGTAACCAGGAAAATAGGATTGAACATCTGTCCACTTTCTAAAAGAGGAGCTGCCCACAAACACTATAGCATTTTGTGATGGAGGCGTTTTTTTTTCCTCCTGCTTAAATGCTTGTATGTCATTATAAAAAGGAGGTTCCTGCGCATAAGAAGAAACAATACTAATCAATACCAAACCAAGAATGAATAGTTTTGCCCCTCCGCCTCTGAAAGGAAATTTTTTTACCTGTTGTTTTTTCAGATTTGATTTTATTTCTTTAGCTGCTTGCATCTTTATAAAATTAAGGTATCTCCCTCTGGAATTTTTTTTCTTCTCTTACTGCTTATCTTGCAACATTCACAGCTCTCTTTTCACGGATAACAGTTACTTTTATTTGGCCGGGATAAGTCATTTCGGTTTGAATTTTCTGAGCAATTTCGAAGCTTAATTTATCACTGTCTGTATCTGTTACCTTATCCGCTTCCACAATTACACGCAACTCACGTCCTGCCTGAATAGCATAAGCTTTTTCAACACCAGGGTAAGCCAAGGCGAGGTTCTCCAGGTCTTTGATACGTTGGAGATATTGTTGCATAATTTCCCTTCTTGCCCCAGGACGAGCACCACTTATGGCATCACATGCCTGAATAATAGGAGAAATAACATATTCCATTTCCATTTCATCATGATGTGCACCAATAGCATTTACAACGGCTGGATTTTCGCCATACTTTTCAGCCAGCTTAGCACCTAATAAAGCATGGCTTAATTCTGTTTCTTCATCAGGAACTTTACCAATATCATGTAATAAACCTGCACGTTTTGCAAGTTTTGGATTAAGGCCAAGTTCGGAAGCCATAATTCCGCAAAGATTAGCTACTTCACGGCTATGCATCAATAAGTTTTGCCCGTAAGAAGAACGGAAACGCATCTTACCTACAATACGAACAAGTTCTTTATGAAGTCCATGAATACCTAATTCTATAACTGTTCTCTCACCAATTTCCATCACTTGCTCTTCAAGTTGTTTACGTGTTTTTTCCACCACTTCTTCAATGCGGGCAGGATGGATTCTTCCATCTGCTATCAATCTTTGTAAAGACAATCGTGCAACTTCACGACGCAAAGGATCGAAAGAAGATAAAACGATTGCTTCAGGCGTATCATCTACAATCAAATCAACTCCTGTTGCAGCTTCAATGGCACGAATATTACGACCCTCACGTCCAATGATCTGACCCTTTATCTCATCGCTCTCCAAATTAAAAACCGTTACTGTATTTTCAATCGTTTGTTCTGCACCTGTACGTTGAATAGATTGAATGATGATCTTTCTTGCCTCTTTATTAGCACGTTGTTTTGCATCTTCTATAATTTCCTGCTGAAGTGCGAGGGCCTGAGTATGCGCTTCCTGTTTAAGACTTTCAACAAGCTGCGATTTTGCTTCTTCTGCTGTTAGCCCCGCAATTTTTTCCAGTCGGCGAATATGTTCCTCCTGGTGTTTCTCCAGTTCGGTGCGTTTGCTATTTACAATTTCTATCTGGCGATTAAGATTTTCCTTGATTGCTTCATTTTCTTTGATTTGTTTCTCAAGCGAAGAGTCTTTCTGATTAATGTTGATCTCTTTTTGTTTCAACCTGTTCTCTGTTTCACTCAATTTTTTATTCCGCTCCAAAACTTCCTTGTCATGCTCGGCTTTTAACTGTACAAATCTTTCTTTTGCTTCTAATTGCTTTTCTTTTTTAATTGTTTCAGCCCTTAATTCGGCTTCTTTCAAAATTGTCTTCGCCTGTAATTCTGCTTCTTCTACCTGCTTTCTTGTATTTTTTGCAAACAGTATTTTACCGAGAACTATACCTGCAACCAAGGCTATAACTGCTACTATGATAATTACGACTGACTGATCCATGCTCGTTGGGTTTTATATATGTATATCAGAACCTCTCCCTGTTCTGCTATCGTTAGCTTTTATAAGAGAGTAAGGATGCGAAGATAATTAAAATAGGTTTGGAAGGAAATTCCATTAAAGGGAAATAAAAAACAAAAAGTGGAAAAAAAAGAAAAATTGAAAAATTAAAAGATGCTGATTATCAATCTTGTACTGAAAAGCTATTCTACTGGTACGAGATTGGCAGTTAGTTATTCATCAACCCGACCTGGTAAGCTCCACGGGTTATCTGTTCAGAAAAAAGTTATGAAACGAATATTTGTGCTAACTGCAATAATAGCAACAACAATTTCTGCATGTAATAAAGAGGCAATAAAGCCGTCTGCAGAAGTACGAACGGCTATCAGTTACAGCGATGCGAATATTGCCATTACCGATTTCAAAGCAGAAAAAACAAGCGGAGCTATCAGGATAAGTTTTAAAACGAGGTACGAACGGAACATAAAAGAGATAGAAGTATTAAGCGGAACTACCCAAACTCATTTATGCTCCATATATCGTGAGATGAAGAACGAAAATTCAACCCAAACCCAAACTTATTCGATTGCTGACACGGCAGCAGAAAATGCGATAATGTACTATCTTATCAAGTACACTGCAAGCAATGGTGACTGGGCTTTTACGCCGGTTTATAAATGCCGGGTTCAGCAATAAGTTTTTCTCAATTCGTACTCTATGTCCGAGCCGTCTATTCTTAGATGGCTTTTTTTATTAAATAAAAAAACGGATAGAATTTTTTCTACCCGTTTTCATCGCAAAATATTTAAAACTTCTTATTCCATTTTCTTTGGTTGTTCATGGTTTTCATGACTTCCTTCTGCAGGAGCAACTTTTTGTGTAGTGCTTTGCTTATAGTACGGATCGTAAGTATTGCGTAAATTATTGAAGGAATGCCCCTCATACAAAAAGGCAATAATAAACCACACAAATAATAACATAGGGATAGCTACCGTCATGATCATATTAGTTAATTCATGTTTCAGGTGCATAAAGTATGCTATAATATAAAAAGCTTTGGCCAACATAAGAATAAGAATTGCACCTTTTATGAAATGTCTTATAAGTGATTGCTCACTCATACCTACCATACTATAACCAAGCGCAAGTTCTACCAAAGTAAGAACGGTAAGAATGATCGTAACACGTTTTATTTCTTTTGTTGCACCATGTTGATCGTGAGCTGTTACTGCAGAAACAGGCATATGTTCCATAATACTTTATTATTTTTTATTTATTAAATAAGATAAAAACAGGTAAATACAAATACCCAAACAAGATCTACAAAGTGCCAGTATAGACCAGCTTTTTCTATCATTAAATAATGACCTCTTCTTTCGAATACATTAGTCAAGGTCATTATCAGCATTACGATATTGATAATAACGCCAGAAAAAACGTGAAAACCGTGAAAACCTGTTATGGTAAAGAAGAAATTAGTAAAGTTTACAGAACCCATTGATCCATCCGCATTAAGAAACGGGTTACTTCCCCACCAGGCGCCTTCATGATACAAGTGTGTCCATTCCCAGGCCTGGCAACCTAAAAAGGCTAAACCTCCTATAATAGTAAGAATAAGATTCTTCACGACAACTTTCTTTTCCATTCTATGTCCGGCCTGCACAGCCAGTACCATCGTTACAGAACTAACGATGAGAATAAAGGTCATGATACTTACAAACACCAACGGAGCATGATGTTCGCCTCCGAAAGGATAGGTGTTAAAAACTTCATTAGGGTCGGGCCAGCCATTGGTAGCAAAGCGAATGGTTCCGTAAGAGATAAGGAATGCACCGAAAGTAAAAGAGTCACTCATTAAGAAGTACCACATCATCATTTTTCCATACTCGATGTTGAAAGGACTCTTACCTCCGCTCCATAATTTCGCCGGTGTTGAAACTGTTGTAGTTGCCATGTTTGTTAAAAAAATTGTGTTCGCAAATTTATTCGCTGTTGTTGAAACAGTTGATAAAAACTCAAAAAAAATTCCTTTGTTCCAATTATTTTTATTCTATACTTTATATTAACCAAACCATGTTAGAAATACAAACAAATAAAGCCAAAGAATATCAACAAAATGCCAGTAAGTGCTTGCAATTTCAACTGGCACACTGTTGTACATTTTTACTTTTGTGCTGTATGCTCGTATAAAAATAATGATCAAAGCAACAACTCCACCTAATACATGTAATACATGTAACCCTGTAATAATTCCAAGAAAAGAGGCAGACGGATTACTTCCTACCCCAAAAATCTGGATGCCTTTATTATAATATAAGTCGTAAAAGCCATAGCCTTGTGAAGCTGCAAACAGTAAGCCTAAAAAAGCCGTTACAGTTATAAGAACTTTATAACGTTGTTTTTGTCTCGCTTTAAACGACTTCAATGCTAAATGCATTGTTAAGCTGCTTAATAGAATAACAAACGTAGAATACCAGAATACTTTTGGCAAGGCAAATTCAAGCCAATTGCTTTGACTTTCTTTAACTACATAGGCACTCGTTAAGCCCGCAAACATCATTATAATGCTGCCCATCGCTATCCACAAAGTAAATTTATGCGGATGCAAGCGTTTTCTCTCGGGGCCTGTTGCACTCATTATCATACTTATTTTTTTACACGCTTATTAATCTATTTCAACACTTGTTGTGTCACTCACTTCAACGTTCTGCTATCTATTGATCAGAATCGTTTTCATTATTAATAATTCTAACAATACAAACTAAGCATATCCAATCTAAAAAACTTTAAAGACCTTCAATGAACTTTATCTGCCAGCAGAGAAAGCAATACAATCGGTAAATAAATATAACTGCTAAACATTACCCTTCTTGCGGCTTTCGCATCCATTTCAATGTATAACCGTATGCATTGAATTACTAAAAAAATATTGCAGATTAAAACGATCCATAAACTAACAAAACCACTCATGCCGAAATAATAAGGCAACATTCCGACTGGAATCATCATCACTGCATATAAAATACATTGAATAGCCGTGAACTTAGTAGGTCCTTTTTCAGCGGGCAATAACTTAAAACCTGCTCTGCTGTAATCGCCATGTGCTACCCATGCGATAGCCCAGAAATGTGGGAACTGCCACAGAAACTGGATAGCAAAAAGTATCAGTCCGCCTGTCCATAATACCGGTTCGTGTCGGGGAAAGCCGGCCACCCATCCAATTAAACAAGGTAATGCACCTGGAAAAGCACCAACTAAAACCGCGATAGAATTTACTTTTTTTAATGGTGTATAAATAAATGAATACAAAAACAAGCTTGCAGCAGAAATAAGTGCTGATTCAAGGTTGAAATATTCATACATTATCCATACACCTAACGTACCTGCGATAAAAGCAAAAATATAAGCTTCCTCCTGGCTCATTCTTCCACTTGCAACCGGACGTTTAGCTGTACGACGCATAACTGCATCCGTATCTTTCTCAACAGCTTGATTGATAGCATTGGCAGCACCAGTTATCAGCATTCCACCTAGAAACAACATAATAATGCCGGGCCAATAAAAAGCTACAACAGGTGGAGCAAGTAAATAACATACAACACAAGAAAACACAACTGTAAAACTTAAAGTAAACTTCATAAGTTGCATGTAATCTTTCACTTTAAGCGCTATCCGGAATGATGCTGAGTTTTCTTTATTCAATTCACCTATCATTATTTTCGTAAAGGTCTTAAAAAGGATGCCCTGATTATTCAGGGCATCAGGAAAAAAATATTACTTCTTATTGTTTATTATTATCAATGCTCTGATTCATCTGCACCTACAGGCACAGTTTGGGGTATGTGGTCTACTCCATCTTTACCATAATCATAAGCCCATCTCTGTACTTCAGGAATTTCTCCGGGCCAATTGCCATGTCCAGGTTTAATTGGTGTAGTCCATTCCAATGTATTTGCATTCCATGGATTTGGATTAGTTAATTTTCTACCTTTCCAAATAGAATAGAAGAAATTCAACAGGAACAAAATCTGAACGGCAAACACAAGTATTACAACAACAGAAATGAAATGATTTAATCCTTGAAACTGTTTAAAACTTTCCCAAATGCTGTAATCATAATAACGTCTTGGCATACCTGCTAAACCCTGGTAGTGCATTGGCCAGAAAATTAGGTAAGCCCCAATAAGTGTTATCCAGAAATGAATATATGACAGGGTATTGTTCATATGTCTTCCAAACATTTTTGGGTACCAATGGTAAATACCTGCAAACATCCCAAACACACCCGCAACACCCATAACCAGGTGAAAGTGAGCAATTATAAAATAAGTATCGTGCACATGCATATCTAAAGTAGAGTTACCAACCCAGATACCTGTTAATCCACCAGAAATAAAGACGCTAACGAATCCAATGGCAAACAACATTGCAGGTGTGAAATGAATGTTCCCTCTCCAGATTGTCGTTATCCAGTTAAACACCTTAATTGCCGATGGAACGGCGATCAGCAATGTTAGCAGCACGAATATAGAACCAAGGAAAGGATTCATTCCGGATACAAACATATGATGCGCCCATACAAGGAAAGAGAGCACTGCAATAGCAAACAAAGAACCAACCATTGCCATGTAACCAAAGATAGGTTTGCGTGCATTCACACTTAAAACCTCCGACACCATACCCATTCCCGGAAGGATAACAATGTAAACTTCAGGATGGCCCAAGAACCAGAATAAGTGTTGATACAAGATTGGACTTCCTCCTTCGTTTGGTAATGCTCCTACACCACTGATGAATATATCAGACAGATAAAAACTTGTTCCAAAATTTCGATCGAAGATCAAAAGAATAAATCCGGATAGTAACACAGGGAAAGACAAAACACCTACAATAGCAGTAAAAAATAGTCCCCATATTGTTAGCGGCAAACGGGTCATACTCATACCCTTTGTACGCATATTTAAAATAGTAGAGATGTAGTTTAATCCTCCTAATAACTGCGAGACCACAAATAAAGCCATAGCGATTAGCCAGAGATCCATTCCCATTTTAGATCCGGGAGAAGCAGCCCCCAAAGCACTTAACGGCGGATAAGCCGTCCAGCCTCCGGAGAAAGGACCTGTTTCTACAAAAAGAGAAGAAAGCATAACTACGCTTGCACCAAAAAAGAACCAATAGCTAAGCAAGATAAGAAACGGAGATGCCATGTCTCTTGCGCCTATTTGCAAGGGAATAAGAAAGTTGGCAAAGGTTCCGCTTAAGCCTGCTGTAAGCACGAAAAATATCATGATCGTACCGTGCATGGTAACCATTGCATAATAAGCATCAGCAGAAATATGACCACCAGGCGCCCACTTTCCTAAAATTGTCTCCAGCCAGGGAAAACTTGTATCGGGATACCCTAATTGAATACGGAATAAAACAGACATTAATCCGCCTATAACAGCCCAAAAAATACCCGTTATAAGAAATTGCTTCGAGATCATTTTATGATCCTGGCTGAAAATATATTTAGTGATAAAACTTTCATGATGATGGTGCTCATGCGGTTCGTGATAATGAATATCTGCCTGAGTTGCCGTACCTGCATTTGAATTCAAAACAACATCGTTACTCATATCAATATCTTTAAAGGTTCTTATTTACTTTTAATCTGTATCTCAACAAACGGCTAATGCTTATTTTGTTTTTGATGATGTATCCGCAATCGGTTTACCCGCTGCGCTTGTGGTGGTATCATTTGCTACACCGCCATTTTTATCGGTAGATTGCTGCTGATCAGAAGTTGTTGCAGTAACCGCTGTTTGATATAGTGGTTTTTGCTTAGCCATCCATTCGTCAAACTCAGCCTGCGTTACCACCTCAACTATACCCTTCATTGAATAGTGTCCATTACCGCACAACTGGTCACATGCTATTTCATATACAAAATTCGGATTACCTGTTCTTTCACGCATTTCTTTTGTCGTGTACTTTGGCGTAAACCACATGGTTGTAGGGATACCGGGCACAGCATCCATCTTCATCCGGAAATGGGGTAGCCCGACATCATGAATTACATCTCTCGAGTTGATAATGAACTTTACTGGCTTATTTTTTACGATATATACGGTTTGCGTTGTAAATATATCGTCAAAGTTAGCAGGATCTGCCTTTAGATTCAACTTTGGATCATCTTTCCATATCTGGCCTAAAGGATTGTTGTTCTCATCATCAATTTCTTTAAAATATTTCTGACCAAAAACATGATCTCTACCCGGGTAGCGGAACATCCAGCCAAACTGTTTACCTGTAACCTCTATCTGCATAGCATTAGCAGGAGCATCGCTTGTGATATAAAACCAGTTCTTCAACCCGATAACTATAAGTACTGTAAGTGCAATTGCAGGTACAATTGTCCAGACTAATTCCAGCTTGTTATTATGCGGAAAGAAGAAAACTTTTCTGCTCTCTTTGTATTGATATTTATAGGCAAACCAGAACAGCAGTATTTGTGTAATAAAGAATACAATACCGGTAATAATAATCGTAACCCAGAGCATTGAATCCACTCTCTCACCCTGCTCACTGGCAGAATCATGCGGAAGTAACGTTTTGCCATATAATAGCTCATTACACCAGTAAACGCCTATCAATCCTAAAACCAAAAAGGCAATCATCAAAAAAGCATTGATCTTATTGTTTTGCCTGTGTGATCTTTCCTCGCCTTTCAGCACGGCAACATATTCACTGGCTTTAGCAATCTGGAAGATCACCAAAAAGACCAATACAATTACTGCGACGGTAAAAAACATTGACATTATAAATAGATTTTCTGTTCTTAATTCTGTTCTTCTTATCTAAAAATTAACCTGTTCTGTTTATGTATGATGAATGATACTTTCTTTCAGGAATGGATGATACTTGGCGATCAGAGGTCTCGATGCCAGTGATTTACCTGTAAAGAATATAAGCAAGCCTATATAAAGCGCAGCGATACCAAAATCAAGCCATCCGCTTTCTGAAAGCGTAAGAACACCCGGTGATATACTGCCCATAATCATTTGGTAAAAATCAATCCAGTGACCGAATAAAATCAACACCGCCATAAAGGTAACCAATGTATAATTTCTTTTGGATGTGCGGCTCATCAATATAAGTATCGGGCACACAAAATTCACGATAAGATTGAAGAAGAAAATCCCTTTGTACGGACCTTCAACACGGTGTTTAAAATAAACTGTTTCTTCAGGAATGTTAGCATACCATATAAGCATGTATTGTGCAAACCAAACATACGTCCAGAAGATAGAGAAGGCAAACATGTATTTTCCCAAATCATGCAAATGCTCTTCGTTTGTCAGTTCAAGATAACCTTTGTTTTTAAGATAGATTACCCATAAGGTTATTAAAGCAACCCCTGCTACGAATGCGCTGGCAAAGGTGTACCAGCTATACATTGTAGAATACCATGCAGGTGCAGTACTCATCATCCATAGCCATGGTGTTACAGAACCGATCGTCAAACCAAACCATACAACAAATAATGCTGCGGTTACGGTATTTCTCCAAACAAAGCTTCTCCCTTGTTCTATCGTCATGCTGCCTTCATCTGTTTCAGCCGAAAGCTTTCTCATTCTTGCTCCTAAAAGATTCCACAGCGCTATTGTGGCGATCGTCCATATAATAAAAAAGGTAGGATTAAGAAAACCTGATTTTCCCTGCAATATTCTGCTGTTTGCTACTTCATGCGGATCAGCCCAGGGATAAACATATCCTTTTTGTGTAGCTACTAAAAAGATCATTAATACACCAGCGATCACGCCAAAAATAGGTGTGAGAGAGGAAAGCGCTTCGGGTATACGACGCAGCGTTGTTGCCCATCCGCCCATAGCCAGCGTTGTTGCACAGATAAAGAACATGCAGGCATTACATATAAGCAGGAAGAAAATACTATTGTATAACAAGGTACCCCAAAAAACAGCCTTGTCATGTTCATCGCTGCTTATTGCTTTAGTAAAAATGCCGATGATCAATGCAAGAACACCAATAGCGATCAAAGCAAATGACCATGTTCTCATTTTTCCTGGAATCTCGAATTGTTCTCTTAAAGCTGCCATTGTAATATCTTCTTTAAACTAATTATTTCTTTTATTATTTAGTAGCAGAGTTTGCTGAACTGTCTGTTGTTGCCGTTGCCGTACTGCCTGAAGCCTGTTCTGCTGCTGACTGTTTTGATTTTATATAAGAAATGATCATCCAGCGTTGTTTACGGCTCAACTGAGAAGCATAAGAGCCCATCAGGTTTTTACCATAAGTAACTGAATAAAACATTTGCCCTTCAGGCATTGCATCATATCGTGGATCGCCTGCTAATGTTGCCGGTTTCGCAGGAAAAGGACCTTTGCCGTCTTTATATAAAGGGCCATTACCATCGAGAGCCGTGCCATGACAAATAGCACAGTTTACGAGATATAAACGTTGTGCTTCGGTCATTTCTTTGGCGTTTAAAGCAGGCAAAGGATTTGGAACTGCTTTTGAAGCCACATAATTAGCCGAATCTCCAGGCGCATCTTTTGGCAGGAAAGGAAGTTCTTCCCCTCTTGCAATAGTACCACCAACGGGCTGATTGTTATAAAAAATTTTATCACCCGGATCGGAAGGATCCATTGTAAACACATTAGAGTCGCGTTCCATATAGGTTTCGTAAGCCCTGCTATAGCCCATATCCGGCATATACGTACGTCCCGGATCACGTCTTACACCATCACAGCTATAAGACATTATTACAGCACCAACAGAAAGTATGATTAAAAGTTTCTTCATTTGTTTCTTAGCTTTTATGCAACTTCAATCGTAGAATCTCTTATTAATTTTTGATCACGGTCATAAGTTCCTAACCACCAGTTTGCTTCTGCTTCCTGTACTTCTACCTGCACCGCACCATTATTCCGCAGAAAGGCCTGAAGATCTTCCGTATTCGTTTTGGGCGTACATTCTATCGCCATTACAAACAGATCGTCTGTTTGACGAGGATGAAATGTATGCTTTTTGATGCCTGGTGATAACTGGCACAGGTAACAGAAAGTGAGCACCATTCCTACGGCAGAGAATAATACGGTAAGCTCGAAGGTGATAGGTATAAATGCAGGTAATGCAAAATGAGGTTTACCGCCAATATTCAAAGGCCAGTCACTGGTAAAAATCCAACTCATACATCCTAATGCTGTAGCAGTTCCTGTAATACCATAAATAAATCCTGCTGTGTGAAGGCTTGTTTCTCTTAATCCCATTGCATAATCCAAACCATGCACAGGGAAGGGAGTGTACACATCATGTATCTTATAGCCTGCCATCCTCACCTTTTTAACAGCAGGAAACAATACATCCTCGTTATCGAAACATCCAACCACAAATTTCTTTATTGCCATATTATTCGCTTTAGCTGTTTGCTTATTTTATTAAACCCTGGTTAATGTGCAAATTCATGCGCAAATTCTTCTGCCGGTTTAGCATCCACCCCTTCCATATTATCTTTATAAGAATCGCCTGAAGTTTTCAATACATGTTTGATCTCTGCTATTGCAATAACCGGGAAGTATTTTGCAAATAAGAAAAAGCAGGTAAAGAATAATCCAAAGGTTCCCATATAAAACCCGATCTCCCAAATTGTAGGACTATAATAAACAGGCCATGAAGAAGGCAGGTAATCACGGAAGATAGAGGTAGCGATGATTACAAAACGCTCAAACCACATACCTACGTTCACTATGATACTCATGAATAAAGTAACCGTAACGTTTCTTCTCATCTTTCTAAACCAGAATATTTGCGGAGATAATACGTTACAAGACATCATTCCATAATAAGCCCATCCATAAGGACTTAATAAATTAGCACGTGTATAGAAAAAGGCATACGCTTCATATTTATTCTGGCTGTAAAAAGCCATGAACAATTCGGTAAGATAGGCGCATCCTACAATAGAACCGGTAAGAACGATCACCTTATTCATCGCTTCAATGTGCCCTATCGTAATATAATCTTCCAAGTGGAAAACTTTACGAACGATCACTAATAGTGTTTGCACCATCGCGAATCCTGAGAAGATGGCACCTGCAACGAAATAAGGTGGGAAGATGGTTGTATGCCATCCGGGGATAACAGAGGTGGCAAAGTCAAAGGATACTATTGTATGCACTGATAATACCAGCGGCGTTGCCAAACCGGCCAGCACAAGTGATAATGCTTCATGTCTTTGCCAGTGTTTGGTAGAACCTGTCCATCCAAAAGAAGCTACACCATATAATAATTTTCTAAGCTTGGTTTTTGCCCTGTTTCTCACGGTTGCAAAGTCGGGTAACAAACCGCTATACCAGAACAATACAGATACAGTGAAATAAGTAGAGATCGCAAACACGTCCCACATCAAAGGAGAATCGAAGTTAGGCCAAACAGGACCACGGGTGTTGGGGTAAGGCATTACGAAGAAGGCCAACCAAACACGACCCATGTGAAAGATAGGGAACTGGCCCGCGCACATTACCGCAAATATCGTCATCGCCTCAGCGGCACGGTTTACACCTGTTCTCCATCC
>JAEZRL010000245.1 GCA_023440945.1 Bacteroidota bacterium | reverse complement strand
CACACCTATAATAAAAATTCGGTAACTGCCAACTGGAAGGTAGTTGACGGGGCACTGGTAATGGATCCCGCTTCAAAAGACAAGGAAAATAGGGGCGATTTGGTTACGGATAATGCTTATGAAAATTATGAGTTTTCAACGGAATGGAAAATTTCCGAAGGGGGAAACAGCGGAATTATTTTCGATGTAAAAGAAGACCCGAAGTTTCGCAATACCTATACTACCGGCGCTGAAATGCAGGTGCTCGATAATATAAAAGCCGACGATAATAAAAAAGAAAATCATTTGGCTGGGTTATTATATGATCTGTCTGGCACTGCTGCCTTATCAAAACCAAAACCTGTGGGAGAGTGGAACCATGTGCGGATTATTCAAAATAAAGGACATCTTACGTTTTATTTCAATGACGTTAAAACAGTGGATGTGCAGGAAGGAAATAACGAATGGAAAAATATGGTTGCGAATAGCAAGTTTAAAACCTGGCAAAATTTCATGACTTCACCGCAAGGGAAAATAGCTTTTCAGGATCATGGGCACGAAGTAGCTTTTCGTAATGTAAAGATCCGGCAACTTTAATTTTTTACTTCTCCGAACAGTTTCTCCAAGTCGGCGAAGTTCTTACGTCTCGCAGATGTTTGCAACTTCGCCGCATCTATATAAAAGTCTGTGGCTTTTAGTCAGCTTCAGCAATACAGTAAATGAGGTTTAAAAACATCGGAATAAAACAAGCTGAGTTGCAAACTTGCTTAGTAAAGAGTAGGTGCCTTGAGATTATCAGAAATGAACTCCTTGCTGTACTTCTTTATCATGTTCCTCACGTCTCTGAATTGTTCCATTATTTGTTCTTCCGTTCCTGGCGCTTTTGCCGGATCCGGAAAAGGGTAATGAAACCGCTTTGCATTGGAAGGAAAGTAAGGACATCGTTCTTTTGCCTTGTGACAAACAGTGATAATATAATCAAATCGAATCTCCCCATATTCATTCACATTGTTGCAGGTGTGGTTTGAAATATCAATGCCATCTTCTTTCATTATCCGGATGGCTCTTGGGTTTATGCCATGTGTTTCTACTCCTGCACTGTACACTTCTGCTTCGTCACCTGCAAAATGTTTAAGATAACCTTCTGCCATCTGGCTTCTGCAACTGTTGCCGGTACAGAGAACTAATATTTTTTTCATAATTATTTTATTGGCAGCAGTAGGCATCGCAACAGCTTTTCTTTTCTTCTGTTGGTTTTTCTGCATAAACTGTAATGCTCCTGATGCTCGTTCCCGATTGTTTGAAGGCTGCTAATTGCTCTTCCGAAAGATATTGTTTCAGTATGTCATCAGGAACGATAATCGCTTTGTCTTTTTGAACGATGATGTTCTTGAAACCGTTTGCTTCAATCAGTTCTAAGTACACCTTTTTTTGAATAGCTCCGGCAACGCAACCGGCATACATTTCTGCAGCCTGTTTTATTTCCTTTGGTAATTCACCTTCCAAAACAATATCAGAAATAGAGAAGTGCCCGCCAGGCTTTAACACCCTGTAGATTTCCTTCATTACTCCGTCTTTGTTGGGAACAAGATTGAGAACACAATTACTAACTATAACATCTGCTGTATTAGATGTTACCGGCATCTTTTCAATATCGCCTTGCCTGAACTCCACGTTATTAAATCCCCTTACTTCAGCATTGTGTCTTGCTTTTTCGATCATGGCAGGAGTAAAATCAATTCCTATCACTTTTCCCGCTTCCCCTGTTTCATGACGTGCAATAAAGGCATCATTTCCTGCACCACTGCCCAAATCAATCACTACATCGCCTTTCTTGATTTTGGCAAATTGTGTTGGCAGACCACATCCCAGGCCTAAATCGGCTTCCGGGTTGTAACCTTCAAGCTCTGTATAGTCATCTGTCATAATGTTGTACACTTCTGTGGAGCAACAATCAGAGCCGCAGCAGGAACGCTGATTGGTTTCTCTATCCTGTAAGGCGATTTCTGAATACTTCTGCCTTACCAATTCTTTTATCTGGTCTTGTGTTTCCATAAGTTCTATTTTAATATTATCGAAATATTGCGATGATTATTCGTAAAAAAAAGTTAGCAACAACCATTGCTGCCTTTGTAACTATCAAATAATTGATTAATCCATGCTTGTGCTGCCTTCCAACCTTTTTCATCAATGCAATAACAAACTTTTGCCCCTTCTATTTCTCCCTTAATCAGCCCTGCTTCCTTTAATTCTTTTAGATGCTGTGAAACGGTGCTTTGCGAAAGGGGCAGTTCTTCAACGATGTCTCCACACTGGCAGGCTGCTTTGTTGGCAAGAAATTTTAAAATGGCAATTCTTGCAGGATGTGCCAATGCTTTAGCATACTTGGCTAAGCGGTTTTCTTTTATATTAAACTCGTATGCTTTTGTTGCTCCCATAATTTATTATAATCGTAATATTACGATTGATTTTGAAAGTATCAAAATTATTTTTACCTGTTTAATTTTCTTCAAAAAGTTTCAACCGGTCATCTGTAAAGTTTAACGATAGCAGGAAGGAAATTTTTAAAATTATAGGTGACCTGGAGATCCGCCAATGCTCGAAGACTACGCTTAGCAGGGACTAAGAAGACAGGATATTGAAGTTTCATCTCGCTGAAATTACTCGGTTCTCAGGCTTCTTACCGGGTTCGCGATCGCTGCTTTTATTGCCTGAAAACTTACTGTTATAAAAGCAATGCTTATCGCTACAATTGCTGCAACCGCAAACATCCACCATGCCAGGTTGATGCGGTAAGCGAAATCATCGAGCCATTGATGCATAAAATAATATGCAAGAGGCGAAGAAATAGTCAATGAAATAATAACAAGTTTAATAAAGTCTTTCGACAATAACAGTACTATACCTTGTGTTGTTGCACCTAATACTTTTCTAATGCCAACTTCTTTTCTCCGGCGTTCTGCAGAATAGGCTGCAAGGCCAAACAAACCAAGGCTACCTACAAAAATGGCGATGGATGTAAATATCCAAAGCAATGTTCCAAGCTTATCTTCAGCATTGTACATTTCTTCAAAATTCTCGTCCAGGAATTTATATTCTATTGGATATTCAGGGGAAAACTTATTCCAGGTATTTTTTACAGAATTTATTGTATTACTCAGCTCAACAGTCTTCATTTTAACGGCAACTTTCCATGCAGCATCCGGAAATATTTGCAACACCGCAGCTTCTACTTTATCATATAAACTTTTATAATTAAAATCTTTTACTACACCTATCACCTGGCCGGTCTTTAATGAATCGGGATTTGATGCGCCCCAGGGATGCCAGTATAAAATTTTTCCAATCGCTTTTTGTGGTGTTTCAAAGCACAATTGTTTTACCGCGGTTTCATTAATTATCCAAGCATGATCTTTATCAGTTCCCATCGAACGTGAAAAACCTCTTCCTGCAATAACCTGTAATCCTAACGTTTCGATGTAATCAAAATCAACCATTAATTGTGTAACAGATTCATTAACTTGTTGTCCGTTTCGTAATACAATAATTTCGTCACCGGCCACTGCATCACCGGGAAATCCGTAGCCAATAGAAACTGAAGAAACACCGGGAGCTTTCATCAATTCATTCTTAAACGCATCAACATTCTTAAACATATTATCGCCACGCATTGGGAAGAACATGATCTGTTCTTTATTAAAACCAAGGTCTTTGTTATGCAGATAATTCACCTGTCTGTACACAACAATAGCACTGATAATAAGTAATACCGATAAAGCAAACTGAACGACCACCAATCCATGTCTTAACCACGGAATCCTTCCTGCTTCTTCGTTCCCTGAAGAAGAACCTTTTAGCACTTTTATAGGCTTAAAGCTGGATAAAACGAGTGCTGGGTAAAAGCCTGCAAGCAAGCCTACAATAAACGCTAATGCAATAAATAAAAGAATAACTGCCGGAGAGGCAAACAAAGCAATGGATATATTCTTGCCAGTAAAATCGTTTAACCAGGGAAGAAAGATTATGGCAAGTGCAACAGAAATAATAGTGCTGATAAAAGCAAGGAGCATTGTTTCACCAATAAACTGAAATATCAATTGCTTTCTATCAGCACCGATGGTTTTGCGCACACCTACTTCTTTTGCTCTTTGTAATGATTTTGCCGTAGCGAGATTTATAAAATTGAAACAGGCTATCAACAGGATAAAAAAAGCAATGATAGTTAATGCTCTTACGTAAGTAATATTACCCCTTTGTGCTGCATCGTAAGCAAAGCTGGCAGAGTAAAGATGGATGTTTCTTAGAGGCTGAAAGTGCGGAGCATCTGCAGTGTTGACAAGCTGCAGAAAGGGCACCGATTTGTGTTTTACATCATTCTGAAACTTTGCTTCCAGCAAACGGATATCAGTTCCTCTTTTAACCTTGAAATAAGTATAGAATTGATTCCACGTCCAGCTTTGCATACGCTCTTCAGGTAAATGCATTCCCGATAAAGCGCGGATGTAATTAAACTGTAAATGAAACTTCGGATCTTTTATAAAAACACCTTTAACCTGTAAGGGCTCTTTGTCCATCAACAACTGTTTGCCAACAGGATTTTCATCGCCAAAAAAACGTGAAGACATCTCTTCTGACAAAACGATAGAACCAGGTTCATCCAAAGAATGAGAAGGCGTTCCATATTTGAATTTAAGAGGAAATATTTCGAAGAAGGTTGAATCAACATAATAACCGCTTTGCTCATATAATTTGCTGTTGCCAGCTTCAAACAACGTTTTGTATTCCGGCAGCATCATCACTCTTGCAGTTTGTTCAACTTCAGGAAAGTCTTGTTTTAAAGTGGTTGCATATATGGGCGGAACGACTGCTTTTTCACCTGTTACATTATTGTTTTTGAAATCGTTGTAAACCCGGTAAACCTGGGCGCCGTTGGGAATAGATTTATCATATTGATGTTCATCCCACACAAACAGTCCTATTAAAATACAGGCGGTAAGTCCGAATGTTAACCCTGCAATATTGATGAATGAAAAACCTTTGTGACGCCTGATATTTCTGAAAGCAACTTTCAAAAAATTCGTTATCATAAAATGGCTTTATAAGTTATCGTTAGAAAAAAGTATAGCAGTTAAACTTTTTTGAGCCAATTAAATGCCGAAATGTTAAGGCATTAATAATGATGAAATTAATAGTAACGCAGATTGTTGAATTGTTCGCTTTTGATACAATGGTGTACGGTAATAAGGTTAACGACAACCTTATCAGCAGAATAAGTGTAATAGCTGTTTTAATTCCTTCAAATCTTCTTTGTTTTGATTAGCAGAAAAAAAATTCCAAAAATCTTCAACTCCACTAACTTAAAAAAGATTTTATTTTATTTACGAGGTCATCAATTTCAAATGGTTTACCTATAAAATCATCTGCCTTGCAGCGCTGATAATCTTTTTTAATATTAATGTTAGCCGAAAATAATATGACCGGTATTGTATGTTTTCTTTTCAGATCTTCGCAAATTATCCGGCCATCATAAGGAGAAAGATTGACATCGAGTAATACGAGATCCGGCTCAAAAGCGTCAATTTTTTCCATTGTTTTTCCACCGTTTTGTTCTGTGGCAATCGAAAAACCGCTTCTCGAAAGAACTAGTTCTGTGACCGCCAAAATATCCGGGTCATCATCTACCACCAGAATTTTTTGCATAGGTATTGGAGATTTGATTTCAAGAATAATAAACAAAGGTCCTAAAGATTTTCAAATGTTTATAACTTTCTTTATTCCTATCCATTTCAAAAATCAAACCTTACTGTATCTAAAGCGCCAGCATTTTTTAAATGCAAAAGTTAACCTGTCTTTGTTACAGAATAACCTTTGTGTTTTCATGCTGTATACAACCAATTTTCACTACTGGTCATCAAATACACAACTTAATACCCCAGTAGTACAACTTCAAAATCCATTGCTTCTGCTGCCTCATCTATTTGTATTCATAATTAAATTTATTTTTATTAGTATAATAATATACTATTTTAACTATTAAAAATATCCTTAATCAATTTATTTTGTATAATATTGTACATATTATTTCCATGATGAACTATGATCTCATAAAAGATACGATTGATTTAGTGGAGAAATTCGAAAAAGAAAATGCAGAAACTGCTCGATATCCAAAAGATGTAGAAGGTTTTAAAATTTGGCTTGTTAATAGATACAAAGAGCAATATTCGGGGACGGAGGAGACGGATTGGGAAAGTAAAGCAAACGGCCGCAGCGCTGAAAGTATGATTGCTACACTCATTGTACACATGAACCGGTTCGCTAAAAACTATTTTAGAGCAGTTTTGCTGGATTCTGATTTTTCATCACCGGACGATGTGATTTATCTTATTGTTTTGAAATTCAGTCTACCGCTTACTAAAATTGAATTGATCAAAAAAAATGTACAGGATAAACCAGCGGGAATGCAAATTATTAACCGTCTGATCGCAAAGGGGTGGGCAATACAAAAAGATTCAGAAACAGATAAGAGAAGCAAATTAATTTCTATCACTGAAAAAGGATTGCAGGCTTTAGACGAGGTGATGACTAAAGTACGCCAGGCAACCGATATTGTTTCGGGGAAACTGACGCAAGCAGAGAAGATGCAGTTGATTTCCCTGCTAAACAAGCTGAATGATTTCCATTTGAATATTTATGAAAGGAACTATGACGTTGCTGAATTACTGGAAAATGCAATGCAGGGAATGAATGGTGATTAAAAAATTGAAATGATGATGAGAAAAAAAACATTAGCTATTCTTAATGCGGTATTCCTGGTGATTACACTGGTAATGAATTACCTGTCCAACACAGGTTACTTTAATGGCAATACGATGAAAACGGTATCCGACCGCTATCATAATTTATTTACGCCTGCGCCTTATGCGTTTTCCATCTGGGGGCTGATCTATCTTTTCCTGCTTGCATTTATTATATATTCTTTTGTTATCCTCAAAAGAGAAAAAGAAAGTCGCATCATTTCTCAGGTAGGCTTCTGGTTTCTCATTACCTGCATAGCCAACAGCCTGTGGGTAGTGGCCTGGTTGTTTGATTACATCGGGATTTCTGTATTGCTAATGATCGTTCTGTTAATAGCACTAATAAAAATCATTTTAAACACCCGGGCCGAACTGACCAATCCGCCTTTCCTCATAGTCGCTTGTATATGGTGGCCGTTTACTATTTATTCTGGATGGATTTCTGTGGCTTTGATAGCGAACATAGCTGCTTTTCTTACCAAAATTCAATGGACAGGATTCGGGATATCAGAACCTGGATGGACCATCATTATGATTGTAATCGCTGGATTATTGTATCTCTTCATGACGTGGAAAAGAAATATGCGGGAATATGGACTGGTAGGTACCTGGGCGCTGATTGCCGTAGCCATTGCCAACACTGAAAACCATAAGGAGATTTATATAACTGCATTGGTTACGGCAATCATCATCTCATTGAGCAGCATGGTACATGCGATGAAAAACTTTCGGGGGTTTGGGAAAACATTTGAGGATTACACAACCATTTCTCAATGAAACATGCTTCAAAAAAAATAGCGGTTATTGGTTCTGGTTTTTCAGGAATGTCTGCTGCGGCCTATGCTGCCAGGGACGGTCACGAAGTACATGTTTTTGAAAAGCACGA
Organism: Bacteroidota bacterium; assembly: GCA_023440945.1. GTDB lineage: Bacteria > Bacteroidota > Bacteroidia > Chitinophagales > Chitinophagaceae > JAEZRL01. The sequence continues at coordinate 577 of JAEZRL010000245.1, read as the reverse complement.
TCGCCCTGGCGGCAGAGCGAGGCAGTTTTCGACTGAAAATGGATATGTATTTGACATGGGGCCAAGCTGGTACTGGATGCCGGATATTATTGAACAATTTTTTGAAGATTTTCATCATACCTCTTCCGATTTTTTTGAACTGGTTTCTTTAAATCCGCAGTTCAATATCATCTTTTCTGACGGCGAGATCTCAGTTCCAGAAAATTACGAAGACTTGAAAAACGTGTTTGAAGAAATAGAGCCAGGTGCCGGAAAACAACTCGATAAATTTATGCGGTCCGCCAAGTTCAAATATGAAGTGGGTATGCAGGATTTTGTAAATAAGCCTTGCTATAATTGGTGGGAATTTGCTTCGTCGAAAATTGCCAAAAGCGCTGTCAAATTGGATTTGCTGACCAACTTCCGAAACTATGTAAATCGCTACTTTTCCAATCCCAAACTGAGGACGCTTATGGAATTCCCGGTGATTTTTCTAGGTGCATCACCGAAGAACATTCCTGCACTATACAGCCTTATGAATTATGGCGGGTATGTGCTGGGAACAAAGTATCCGATGGGTGGTTTTTATCAATTGGTA
>JAEZRL010000473.1 GCA_023440945.1 Bacteroidota bacterium | reverse complement strand
ATGTTCAAGTTTAAATAATGCTCCAACAATAACTATTGCCGCAGCAACGGAAACGAAAATATCTACTATTCTACTAACTTTTGGAGGAATTGCAGCTGCCATTTCTTTGAATTTTGGATTTGTTTTTATTATTTATAAATGAAGAGTACAGGGGATTGCTATACCTGTAATTTATTTACTCTATGTTTATTTTTACCGTTTGTTTTATTTTCTTAATTGTGCGGGCAAATCAATTACACAACGGAAGCCGATATAAGATTTTGCTGTGTCCTGGTATTCGTAAGCCCTTGTGCTTGTTTGAAGATAATAACCTACATCTTTCCAGCTTCCACCTCTTACTACCTTACGTTTCATGCGTGGCGGATCTGTATCTTTTGCATTATAACGAATATCAGGATTCATATCATGCTGAAAGTTATAAGCGCCTTCATAATAATAAGAAGAAGTCCACTCTGACACATTACCTGCCATATTATATAAGCCAAAATCGTTTGGCCAGTAGGCATCAGCTCTTACTGTATAAAAACCGCCATCTTCAGGATAATTACCACGACCCGGTTTAAAGTTTGCAAGCAAACAGCCTTTCTTATTTCTTAAATAATAGTTACCCCACGGAAACATAGATTGTGTGCGGCCACCTCTTGCAGCATATTCCCACTCAGCTTCGGTTGGCAAACGGAAATCACTTTCAACAGCTTTTCTCTTTCTTTCAAGATAACTGTTCAGGTAGTGCGTACGCCAGTGACAAAATGCAACAGCCTGTTTCCAGTTAACACCTACAACCGGATAATTTCCAAATGAAGGATGTGTAAAATATCTTTTTGCCATTGGTTCATTATAAGAATAAGAGAAATCTCTCATCCAAACTAATGTATCAGGATATACTTTCTGATCGTAGCGATAAATGAAATCTTTTCTTGGACGACCAGCGTTTTCGCGTTTTGCGGCTTCTTTCAGATCAAAGCCCTGTACGTTGTATAAGATTTTATCAGGATCAATTTCTATCCTGTTATATAAACGATTGTCAGGCGCCAGAACCAATCTTGTTAATTTTTCCATCGTAGCCCTGTCACCATATTTTATGGTAGCGGCTTTCTTCCAGTCAATAGCTGTATCGCCGTTGGCACTTGTTTTCATAAAACCCAGTTCTACAGCGGCAAGTGAATCCCTTGTCCAATAAACGAACTGGCGATATTCGTTATTTGTAACTTCGGTGGCATCCATCCAAAAGCCACTGATTGAAACCTGTTTGTTTCTTGCAGTGAAATTGTAATTGATATCTTCATCACTTGGGCCCATGTGAAAAGTTCCGGGTGGTACGTACACCATACCAATAGGTTTACCCATACTGGACCTTGAGCTTGGCGCTACGCCGTGAACCTGGCCATCATCCGGCATGCCCTTTACTTTTCCTTTTTTATTAGAACTTACTACAACTATTAATAATGTTGAGAGTGTAAGTAGTTTATACAGTCGGTTTTTCATTCTATTATTTAATTAGAACGTATTTGACAAATGTAATGATAATAACTAATTGCGTTTTTCGTTTCGTAATGTTTTAGTAACATTTTCAGGCAAGGGTTATTTTTTAATAGTTTTTAAAAAAAGCCGAACCTGCATCACATCTAAACGGCATAATAATTCTGTTATTGCATTCCTAAAAAATTTTATTTTTCTTAAGTTTTATTTAATAAGGATAGAAGGGCTTGCACCTCTTCAACAGGTTGATTACAAGCATAATTCCGGCACAGATAAAACAAGGTTCTACCGCTTTTGCGCTCTTTCCCGCTAAGCAGAGGAAACGTAGCGTTTGCATCCTTCACAGCCTGTATTATTTTATTTGGAATATAATTCAGATTAATCTCTTGCAGTTTTTTATATGCTTCATCACCGATAACAGCTATCTCATTCATGCCATAGATCATTTGCTGCAATACACCTGCCCACACACCAAATGAGGTTGGATGCTGAATGATTACCAGACCCAAAGCATTTACCATTTTCTCAGCTTTTTCCCTCCATATTCTATTATCAAATACAATAGAGAGATAAAAAAGATTGTAAGCCATAACTGCATTGCCCGAAGGTGTAGCACCATCGTAGACTTCCTTTTTCCGCACCACAACATCTTCCTGGTAAGAAGGCGTATAGAAAAAATATTCCGAATCATTATCCTCAAAATATTTCATTACATACGTTGCAAGTTCCTGTGCTTTCAATAAAAATTCTGAATTACCCGTTACTTCCTGCAACCGGATATAGGCCTCAATTAAATACGCATAATCATCCAAGAAAGCTTTGTGTTTGCTTTGATTATTTTTCCAGGTATGATGCCATTCGGCATTGTCGTCCCGCAAATTCTTTTCCAGAAAATTTATATTAGATAAAGCAAGCTGCAAATAATGTTCATTATCCAAGGCAGCATAAGCTTTACAGCATGCAGTTGTCATCAATGCGTTCCACCCAAGCAAGATTTTATCATCCAAACCCGGACGAATTCTTTTTGCTCTTTCAGTCAACAGTTTTTCACGGCATAATTTCATTTTCTCTACCAATACATCTTCTGCTATCCCATTTTTATCTGCTATCTTTTTCATTGATAGCGGCAACCATAAAATAGTAGTGTGTTCCCAATTCCCTTCTTCGGTAATATTATATACGTCACAGAACAACTCTGCATCGGGGCCAAGAACATTTTCAATTTCATTTTTCTGCCAGGTATAGAACTTTCCTTCCACGCCTTCGCTATCTGCATCCAATGCACTATAGAAACCGCCTTCCGGTGAAAGCATTTCCCTTTCAACAAAACCCATCGTTTGCTCAATTGTTTCTGCATAAATATCTTGTTGGGTTAATTGGTAAGCTTCGCTTAACGCATTTATCAAAAGTGCATTATCGTACAACATTTTTTCAAAATGAGGAGCGTGCCATTTTTCATCCGTACTATAACGTGCAAAGCCGCCGCCCAACTGATCATAGATGCCACCACAGATCATTTTATCCAGACTAAGCAAGGCCTGCTTCACAGCATTTTCATCTCCGGTGAAATAATAATGACGCAATAAATACTGAATGGAAAATGTTTGCGGAAACTTGGGAGCTCTTCCAAAGCCACCCCAAACTGTATCGGCATTTTTTAAAATATTTGCAGCTATCTCTGCCGTTCGTTCTTCTGTAAATAAATTTTGCTCACCCGTTTTAGCCGAACCAAAAGCATTTGCATTTATCAAATGCTGAACAAGATTCTCTGCCTGTGATTCTATTTCGTTTCGCTTTTCTGTGTACATGTTGTGGATCGCTTCGAGTAATTCTGTCCAACTCATGCGGTTGAAAGCACGAACCGGCGGATAATAGGTTCCGCCATAAAAAGGTTTACGATCCGGTGTAAGAAAAACGTTCAAAGGCCAGCCGCCGCTTCCGCTGATCGCCTGAACTGCATCCATATACACATGATCAACATCAGGCCTTTCTTCACGGTCAACTTTTATGTTCACGAAATAATTGTTCATTAATGCAGCCGTTGTTTCATCTTCAAAACTTTCTCTTTCCATTACATGGCACCAATGACAAGCTGCGTAACCAATGCTTACCAATATAGGTTTATCTTCTGCTTTAGCTTTTGCAAATGCCTCTTCGCCCCAGGGATACCAGTCAACTGGATTATGTGCATGTTGTAAAAGGTAAGGACTTGTTTCGTTTATCAGGTGATTTGGCTTCATGCAGTTTGATGCAGTTTATTTATGTACCCGGCTTTTGTAATTCTATTTAACATTGTTGCGTCGCACTCTTCAACGTTCTTTTCACTGCTGAGCAAAAGATACAGCAAACAATATACCTTGTAAGGGAATTACAAAAATTTTAATAGCAGGCAGAAAATTGCCGAATATAGTTCAAAACGACGAAGGGAGTGACACAACCGGCGATGCCATAAAAAACAAAAGCCGGCTTGATATAAACCGGCTTTGTATAATAACATGTAGAATATTATTTACTCAGATACATGCTTTTTTCCTTATATAAATTTCTGAAATAAGGATCGCGAAGATCTTTGATAAAGCGAATGGCTTCTCCGGTGCTCTTCATTTCGGGGCCAAGCTCTTTATTCACATTTGGAAATTTATTAAAACTGAAAACAGGTTCTTTGATGGCAAAACCTTCCAGCTTTTTCTCCATCGTAAAATCTTTCAGCTTTGCTGCACCCAACATAATTTTTGTTGCAATGTTGAGATAAGGAATCTGATATGCTTTTGCAATAAATGGTGTAGTGCGGGAAGCTCTCGGGTTTGCTTCTATCACATACACTTTGCCATCTTTAACGGCAAACTGAATATTTATCAAACCGCGAATATCCAATGCTCTTGCAATTTTTTCTGCATAATATTCCATCGTGGTAACTTCCAATGGTGTAAGATTGAAAGCAGGTAAAACCGCATTGCTGTCGCCGCTGTGGATACCGGCAGGCTCTATATGCTCCATCACACCCATTACGTGAAAATCCTCACCATCAAAGATCGCATCTATCTCTGCTTCCTGGCAACGGTCAAGAAAATGATCTATCAATATTTTATTGCCCGGAATATGTTTTAATAAACTAATAACTGCTTTTTCAAGATCGTCATCATTGATAACGATACGCATTCTTTGTCCGCCAAGTACATAACTCGGACGAACTAAAACAGGATAGCCAACTTTGTTCGCAACTTCAATTGCTTCGTCTGCCGTATAAGCAGTTCCATACTCAGGATAAGGAATATTAAGCTCTTTCAACAGATCGCTGAAACGGCCACGATCTTCGGCAATGTCCATATTATTATAAGAAGTACCGATGATCTTTATTCCTTTTTCGTGTAAACGCTTGGCAAGTTTCAAAGCTGTTTGCCCGCCCAACTGAACAATTACGCCTTCAGGTTTTTCAAGCTCAATAATTTCCCATAAATGTTCCCAGTAAACAGGCTCGAAATAGAGTTTGTCTGCCATATCAAAATCTGTGGAAACAGTTTCGGGATTGCAATTCACCATTATAGCTTCGTATCCGCATTCTTTTATGGCGAGTAAGCCATGCACACAGCAATAATCAAACTCAATGCCCTGACCTATTCTGTTGGGACCGCTGCCTAAAACAATAATTTTTTTTCTTTGCGAAGGAACCGATTCGTTGGAAGAGATTTTATTATTATTCATTTTTCAAGATTGCGCAAAATTAGGGGTATGAAACTTTTTACGCAAAGTTTTAATAAAATCTAAACAAACACTTGTTGGTATTGATGTATAAAGGATGAATAATTTTATGTTCGATCGTGAAACGTGAGACGATAAACGTGAGAAGCCGTATGTCACATTTCAAGCTTATCACTACACTTCTGCTTTCGATGCTTCCCTGGGATGTTTTGGTGCATTCAGTTTCACTTTTTTTTGCCCTTTACGCAAACGCATGTTCAACATCTCTACGCCAAAAGAAAATGCCATGGCGAAGTACACATAATTCTTTAAATGTAATTCTTCTGCGCTTTCAGCATCCCATCCTTCAACAAGAAGGATAAAACCGATCATAACAAGAAAAGATAATGCAAGCATTTTCAGTGTTGGATGCTTATGAATGAAAGAGGAAATAGTTGGTGAAAAAAGAAACATGATTATCATGGCAATAACAACGGCAGCAATCATTATCTCCACATGTTTTGCGGTTCCACCTGCAGTTATAACGCTGTCGAAACTAAACACCATATCAATTAAGACGATCTGAAAAATAGCAGCACCAAAAGTGAGTTGTTTTTTAAGATTTAAATTCTCATCCTCATCATCTTCCAGTTTATGATGTATCTCTTTTACCGTTTTATAAATAAGAAAAAGTCCCCCGCCGATCATTACCAAACTTGCAAGATCGAAGCCTTTATCAAAAACAGTAAAAAGCGGTTTTCCTTTTTGGGCAAGAAGCCATGTCAATCCGAGCAATAAACCCGAACGAACAAATATACCTGCTATCATCCAAATCAATCTTGCACGTTTCTGTAATGCTTGAGGGAGACGATTAATAATAATACTTACGAAAATAACATTGTCAATACCCAATACAACTTCAAGAATAACCAATACAACAAAACTAACAAGACTTTCTGCAGTGAAGAGATAACTCATGTTCCAACTTTATAGCAAATATAAGCGGGAGATTTTTTAAGATGATTAACGGCTTGACAAATGGTTACAAATGTTTTTTACAATGGTCGGGCCTTCATAAACAAAACCCGTCCATACCTGCACCAGAGAAGCACCCGCATCTAATTTTTGTTTTGCATCTTCACCGGTAAAAATGCCACCGCTTGCAATAACGGGTATTTCACCTTTTGAATTGTATACAAGATATTCCAGCACTTTTGTTGAAGCAGCTTGTAAAGGTTTACCGCTTAAACCGCCGGCACCAATTGAACTAACAATATCAGACGATGTTTGTAAACCTTCCCTGCTGATAGTTGTATTAGTGGCAACCAAACCATCCAGCTTTACTTCAAAAGCGAGCTCGATAATATCATCCAACTGATGTTGCGTTAAATCCGGCGCTATCTTTAGTAATAAAGGCTTAGGTTTTTCTTTATGATTGATGGTTTGAAGGTGCGAAAGTATTTTACGCAAAGCATCCTTTTCCTGCAATTCTCTTAATCCGGGGGTATTTGGTGAACTAACATTTACAACAAAATAATCTGCATATTCAAACAACTCTTTAAAACAAGTTTCGTAATCTTTCCATGCATCCTTATTAGGTGTTATTTTATTCTTTCCGATATTACCACCCACAATAAAGTTTTTATTGGATGATGAGCTTTTCCATTTATCCAAACGCAGTTTTATCTTCTTTACACCATCATTGTTAAAACCCATTCGGTTAATAAGCGCTTTATCTTTTGGCAAACGAAAAAGGCGCGGTTTATCATTGCCTTGTTGTGGCCGCGGCGTTACCGTGCCAATTTCAGCAAAAGCAAAACCAAGTGATGCAAGTTCATTCAGATACAAAGCATTTTTATCGAAACCTGCACCAAGACCAACCGGGTTTTTAAAAGCTAAACCAAAAACATTTTTTTGAAGAGAAGAATGATCGCAGTCGAATGCATCTTTAATAATCTTATTTATAAAACCAATTTCGCAACCGGTATGCAATACATTCATAGTAAAATGATGCACCGTTTCGGGAGGAAAGTTAAAGAGCAATTTCCGCAGAAAAGGATAAAACATAATACGAAGATAATAGGTGGTTTTTTATTTCGATAAGAATGTGATTGAAGGAAAATAGTAATGAAAAGTTGAAAAGAGTCATCTTATAAAAAAAGAGCCTGTAGCAAGACTCTTTTTAAAATTCTTTTTGTGTTTTATCAGGATCTCCCTGTTTCATTCGGATCACCTGACTGTGTAGTAAAATGAGGTGGCTGATCTATTGCTGCATCATCATTTTTTTTATCTTCATCTTTATCTTTTTTTGTAGCAGAAGGGCCAACATTTGTTGTTTCATTCTGCTCCACTTTTGGAAGCGGACGACTGTTATCATCTCCGAGATTTGGACCACCTTGTGTAAGTCCCTGGCTTCCTATTGTATCACCTATTGGCATAATAAATAAGTTTTAAGATTAAACAAATTAGTTATGCTTATAAAGTTTAAAAACTATGCCAGTTTAAAGGTCGTTTCAAAAAGAAATATTAAATAAGGAATTATTCTGTTGTTGATAATGCTTATTTAAACACCGCAAAGCAAGAATTTATGAAGAAAAACAGACGGCAAAACCTATTCATTCATTGCTAAAAGTCCTATTAACACAAATAACAGTATGCGCATTTGCTTCCTTCAAACCAACAAAAACAGTTGTTAGGGGTAGTAAAGGCAATGTTATAAATGATGTGGATACATCCTGGGATGAATCATCAAAAACATTATATCCTGGCTTTGCAAACAGTCCTGATGGAATAAAAGTGAGTCTTAACTATTAGGATTAATCAGCTTCGTTCAAAACTACTAAATAAATAAGGTTGTAATAGCAGATAGAATTTGCATTACAACCTTAATCTTATCAGGATACTTAAACCTTATTATTCTTTTACTTTTGAAAGGATCTCATGACCCAGTTTATCTCTTTTTGTACGAAGATATTTTTCGTTGTATAAATTTGGTGGAATTTCTATTGGAACAATATCAACAATTTCTAAACCATAACCTTTCAGTCCGGCTCTTTTACGAGGATTATTGCTCATTAAACGCAACTTGGTAACACCAAGATAACGAAGAATTTGCGCACCTACACCATAATCCCGTTCATCCATTCCAAAGCCGAGATGAATGTTAGCCTCAACGGTATCCATCCCTTCTTCCTGCAGTTTATACGCTTTTAATTTATTCATCAAGCCAATGCCACGGCCTTCCTGGTTCATGTAAACAATAATGCCTTTACCTTCCGCTTCTACCATTTGCATCGCTTTGTGTAACTGCTCGCCACAATCGCAACGGAAACTTCCTAAAATATCCCCGGTAAAACAACTAGAGTGAACACGTGTAAGAACTGGCTCATCTTTTTCCCATTCTCCTTTTATTAAGGCCAAATGTTCATTATTGGTATTTTTCTCTTTAAAAGAAACAAGTTTGAAATGTCCGTACTTCGTTGGCATTTCCACACGCACCACTTCTTCTATCAGGGAATCCATCTTTAATCTGTATTCAATAAGATCTTTTATTGAAACAATTTTCAGGTCAAACTTATCCGCTATCTCTCTCAACTGGGGAAGCCTTGACATTGAGCCATCTTCATTCATAATTTCTACCAAAACCCCTGCAGCTTCAAAGCCTGCAAGACGAGCTAAATCTACCGTAGCTTCTGTATGACCCGTTCTTCTTAAAACGCCGCCGCTTTTTGCGCGTAGTGGAAAGATATGCCCCGGTCTTCCAAGATCTGCCGGTTTTGTTTGTGGATCAATTAAAGCTTTAACAGTTTTCGCCCTGTCCTGCGCACTGATGCCGGTTGTGCAGCCATTGCCTAATAAGTCAACACTTACAGTAAAAGGAGTTCCGTGGAGTGCCGTATTATTATTTACCATGAGGTCAAGTTGCAGTTCATCAGCACGTTCTTCTGTTATGGGCACACAGATCAAACCCCGGCCTTCCTTACTCATGAAATTGATAATTTCAGGGGTTACATTTCTTGCAGCCGTAACAAAATCGCCCTCATTTTCACGATCTTCATCGTCCACCACTATTACCAGTTTTCCCTTTTTTATATCCTCTATCGCACTTTCAATAGTATCTAACATAAAAAAATTATTACTGCAAAATTACAGGTAAGCCTTCGTATTTCGTCATTTCGATATTCTGTTTAAGTGGTATTGCAAAATTTTTAGATAACTAAATAATTTTCAATAGAAATAATAATTCGTTAATAAAAGTTCAAAAACGAATCCTGATTATTTAGTTTCTTTGCAAAAAAATTAACAAATATGTTTTACAAGAGGTTTTTTCCGGTGATTTTGATGATGTTTTTACCCGTGTTTTTGATGGCGCAGGTTACCACAAGTAACATAACGGGAACAGCAAAAACAGCTTCAGGGCAACCATTGGAAGGCGCCACAGTTACGGCAACACATCTGCCGTCCGGAACGGTTTACACGACTATTTCAAGAAATGGCGGCGTATTTAATTTACCGGGATTAAGAGTAGGCGGGCCGTACCAGGTTAAAATAGAATATGTGGGCTATGCAACCGACACTCTTAACGACATAACATTGGTTTTAGGCGAACCTTACAACATTAATGCGACGTTAAGCGAAGGCGTAACCATTACGCAAGGTGTGGTGGTAAGAAGCACTGCGCGGCGTGCTGCGGTTGAAAAAACCGGTGCAGCTACAACTATTACCACAAGGCAATTATCTTCTTTGCCTACGATTTCCCGCAGTATTACTGATTTTACAAGACTTACACCGCAATCCAACGGAAATAATTTTGCGGGGAGAGATGCAAGGCTGAATAATTTACAGGTTGATGGAGCGAATCTTAACAATAACTTTGGTTTGAGCAGCGATCCATTGCCAGGTGGTGGTGCACAACCCATTTCTCTCGATGCTTATGATGAAATTTCTGTAAATATTGCACCCTATGATGTACGTCAATCAGGGTTTACAGGTGCTGGCATCAATGCGGTTACAAAAAGTGGAACCAACACTTTTCATGGTACCGCTTACAGTTATTACCGTGATGAAACTTTCAACGGCGCAAGGGTTGGCGATCAGAAAATAACAGCACAACCTCAAAAGAACCAGGTTTTTGGTGGAAGCTTGGGCGGACCCATCATCAAAAACAAATTATTCTTCTTTATCAATGGTGAATATGAAAAAGGTTCAAGACCAGGAGTTCCTTATTCACCAACAGGCGGTTCAGGTTCAGGAAATGTATCTTCTACGCCCGTTGATTCATTGAAGAAATTATCAGACTTTTTAAGGAGTAAATACAATTATGAAACAGGTGCTTATGATAACTTTCCCAACTTCCAGACAAAAAATCATAAGATACTGGCAAAGATTGACTGGAACATTAGCCGAGTTCACAAACTCACTTTGAAGTACAGCGATTTTAAAGGAACCAACGATCAGCAACTTAATGGTACAAGTGTTCCCAACGGCGGTGGCTTTAGAGTTACGGGACAAACGAATACGCTTTCCCGTTTACCAAATAATCGCTTCAGTACTAATTCTGCTTCTTTTGCCAATTCAAATTATGGTTTTGAAGATGTGGTAAAAACAGCAACACTGGAATTAAACAGTAATTTCCAGGGAAGGATGTCCAATCAATTCTTACTTACTTATACAAAAATCAGGGATACTCGCACCATTCCCGGCGGACAAGCTTTTCCTACCATTGATATTTTTAATGGCGAAGGAGGAAATTATCTGAGTGCAGGCACTGATCCTTTCACTAATAATAATGATGTTATCAATAACATTTTCAGTATTATAGATAACTACACCTATTATGCAGGCAAACACACTATTACCGCAGGTGGTAGTTACGAGCATCAAAAAGTGGGTAACATGTTCATGCCGGGTAGCGCAAGTTATTATGCTTATAACACTTTGAATGATTTCATTACAGGTGCTCCCCCCGTTTATTATGCTTATACCTATTCACTCGTTCCGGGAGAAAGTGCTGTTTATTCAGCTAACATGAAACTTGGACAGTTAGGTATTTATGTGCAGGATGAATTTGTGCCAAATAACAAATGGAAAATAACAGTTGGTATAAGAGCGGATATGCCGATCTATGGTGACCAACCATTGGAAAATCCTGCGATTACTGCTCTTTCTTTGCCTGATGCGGATGGTAATCTTACGCACTACAACACCGGAAAATGGCCGAAAACAAGAGTATTGCTTTCACCAAGAGTTGGTTTTAGATGGGATGCTCATGGCGATAAATCGCTTATCGTTCGAGGTGGAACCGGCTTGTTTACAGGAAGAATTCCGTTTGTATTCTTAACCAACATGCCAACCAACAGCGGTATGTACCAGGCAAGTGTAAAAGTTACTGACCCGACTGAATTGGCACAGTACACTTTCAATCCAGATCCATCTGCATACCAAAATAAATTTCCAACCACCCCTGCTACCACTGCACCAAGTTCTTTTGTTGTAATTGACAGAGATTTTAAATTTCCGCAGGTGTTCAGAACAAACCTTGCTGTAGATAAAAACCTTGGCAAAGGTTTTATTGTAACATTGGAAGCATTATACACAAAGGATATCAACGCGGTTAAAATGCGTAATACCAATTTGAAAGCGCCTGATGCTACATTGGCAGGGTCACTAAATACAACATCAACAGGTACTGATACAAGGCCATATTACAGTGAGCCATTTGGAGACCGTTATTATTATACGTATGGCGATCCGAACAAACCTTCAGCTTATACAGCCATTGCCTTGGAAAATACCAAAAAAGGTTATTCTTATTCTTTAACAGCACAAATAGTAAAGAACTTTTCCAATGGTTTATTTGGTTCAATTGCTTACACATTCATGCAGTCAAAGGAAGTTACGGCTAACCCGGGTTCGCAAGCTACTTCAGCATGGAACTCCAATCCAAATGTTGGAACTTCAAATGATGTTGAGCTCGGTTATTCTGCTTATTCTATTCCGCATCGTGTAGTGGCAAGCATATCTTACAGGAAAGAATATGCAAACCATTTCGCAAGCACTCTATCACTCTTTTACAGCGGCTCATCTCAAACGGGTAATCCAGGAACAGCCTTAAGTAATTACAGTTATATTATCAATGGCGATTTGAATGGTGATGGTAATAGCTCAACTGACCTTATGTATATTTATGCAAGTGGTGCTGATGTTCCTTTTACTGATATAAAAGATAAAAACAACAATGTTCTGTTTTCAGTAGCGCAGCAGCAGGCAGCTTACGATCAATTCGTTAACAGTTCTAAATATCTAAAAAATCACAGAGGTGAATATGCCCAAAGAAATGCAGCATTATTACCCTGGTACAGCAGGCTTGACGCTCGTTTTCTGCAGGATTTTTATATAAATGTAGGCGAGAACAAAAAAAGAAACACGATCCAGTTCAGTGTAGATGTGCTTAACCTGCCCAATCTCCTAAACAGGAACTGGGGTATTTTAAAGCAATACACAATCAATAATCCATTAAAGTTCGCAGGTATTGTAAATGGGCAGCCAACCTATAACATGTCTCAATCAGGAGATAATTTAGCGACTCAGGCTATCCAAAATACATTAAGCACCTCAAGCACATGGGGAATGCAGTTAGGCCTTCGTTATATTTTCTAAGAATTTCAACTGATGATAAAAGCCGTTTCCTTTCGGAGCGGCTTTTTTATTTCCAATTAACAAGGCTTTTTTATCGCTGATCCCGAAACTTTTTAAAGCGAAGGAAATTTGATTAATTTTCATGATGAAAATTCTATGGGTTGATGTGCTTCGTCAGCCGAAACTAAACCATCAAATTAAACCAAAACATACATGAAATCACTAAAATGGTTTTTACTGCTTATGCCTGTTTTTGCTTTGGGCCAGCCACATTTGCCCGAAGGGTATTTCTGGAAAAAATTAAATAACGGTCTTGAGGTGGTTGTAATCGAAAACAACAAAGTTCCGCTCGCTACTATCGAGATCGCTGTTAAGAATGGTGCCTATACGGAAGGACCTGAGTACAGCGGTTTATCACATTTGTTTGAACACATGTTTTTTAAAGCAAACAGAGATTATCCTACACAGGAGAAATTTTTAAAACGTACACAGGAATTAGGTGCAATATGGAATGGAACAACAGACGTAGAAAGAGTAAATTATTTTTTCACTTTTGATAAAGATAGTCTCGACGCAGGTTTGAAATTTATGAATGCTGCTATTCGTTTTCCAATTTACCGGGTGGAAGATATGCAGAAAGAAAGACCCGTTGTTGATGGTGAATTTCAAAGAGCAGAAAGTGATCCGGGTTTCCAGTTATGGTATGAATGCCAGAAGAAATTATGGGGTGATTTAGTAACGCGTAAAAATCCCATCGGTGATCACAACGTGATCAATACTGCTACGCCTGAAAAAATGATGACCATCAAAAACAAATATTATTTCCCTAATAATTCTATTCTTGTTATAGCTGGTGATGTTAAACACGATGAAGCATTCGATCTCGCACAAAAAATTTATGGTGATTGGGAAAGCAGTGGTTTTGATCCGCATGAAAAATATCCCATCCCCGACTTTGCACCACTTACAAAAACGGATTATTTTATAAAAGAATCATCTATCGCACAAACACCTTATGTAGAATATTATTGGCAAGGGCCAGATTATATTCATGATTCTGCAGCTACTGTGGCGGCAGATGTTTTCTCTACTGTTTTGGGATTGAATTCTTCAAAATGGCAACAGGCTTTGGTAGATAAAGGCCTTGCGACTTACGCAGGTGTCAATTATCAAACTTTAAGTCATGTTGGCCCGATTAATATTTTTCTCGTACCCAATCCAAAGAAATTGAAAGAATGTAAAGATGAAGTAGCGAAACAAATTGCAATGTGGACACAGGATGATTATTTTACAGATGAACAATTGCAAACAGCCAAGGAAAACATCCGCAGGAATTATATTCGGCAAACTGAAAAACCTTCTTCACTGGCCAGCCAGTTAACGTATTACTGGTGCAGCACTTCATTGGATTATGGTACGAATTATATTGATGATTGTATGAAGATAACAAGAGAGGATATTAGGAATTATATAAACAAATACATTAACGGCAAACCTTATGTAGCTGGAATGATCATCAATCCTGAAATGAGTAAGGCTTTGAATGTTGCTTCGTTCTTCAAACCATAGTTTAATTTATCATTTATAAAACCGTTATATGAAATCATTCTATTCTTTTAAATATGTTATCACTGCTGTTATAGCAGTATTTATTTCCACTTCACCCTTTGCGCAAAGAAAAGAAGCTTATGACATGATGGTGGATGGGGTTAAAGTAATTGTTCAGCCAAGCAACAATGAAATTGTAGTGATACAAACCATCATCAAAGGCGGTGTGCAGAATTATCCTGCTGATAAAGCAGGTATAGAAAGTCTAGCTATTGATGCATTAACAGAATGTGGCACAGCAAACGATGATAAAAATAGTTTTAAAAACAAACTGGATAAAGTAAGCGCACAAATGTATGGCAATGCCGGAATGGATTATGCATCTTTTACTATGAATTGTATTAAAAGCGATTTTGATGCAGTATGGCCTTTGTATAAAGATGCATTAACTGTTCCCGCATTTGATGCAAAAGAGTTTGAAAGAATTAAACAGGATGCAATTAATAATTTGAAGGCACAGGCTTCACAACCCGATTATGCCATTCGCAAATTAGCCCTGCAAACCGCTTTTGCCGGAAAGGATTATGCAAAAGCACCTGAAGGAACAGAAGAAACTGTAAGCCCTTTAACACCGCAAGAAACAAAAAGTTATTATCAATCAATATTAACCAAACCAAGATTGTTAATAGTTGTTGTTGGGGAAATTGATAAAGATGTTCTACAGGACAAAATCCATTCTTTTTTAACCACAGTACCGGAAGGAAAACCATTTGTACTAAAGAAAGAAAGTTATAAACCTGCAAAAGCAAGCTTTAAATCAGAACAAAAAGAACTTGCAACAAATTATATACAGGCGGTAACGGGTGCGCCGCAACCCGGCTCTGCAGATTATAATGCTTTTGTTCTTGCAATGCGCATTTTTTATGACCGTCATTTTCTTGAAGTGCGTACAAATAACGGCTTATCTTATGCGCCGATTACTTACTTCAGTGGTGGATTAACCCCTTCTGCCAATATCGTAGTGTCAACTACTGATCCGAATAAATACATATCGGTTTTGGATAAATTGCTGGATAAAACCAAAAAGCAGGGCTTTACACCGGAAGAAGTAAAAAATATGAAAACAACGTATGTGACTGCTTATTATTACAAGCAGGAAACAAATAGTGCACTTGCTTCATCACTCGCTTCTGATGAAGTGCTGCATAACAACTGGCGTCGTACTCTAACGCTGAATGAAGATCTGAAAAAAGTTTCTTTGGCCGAAGTAGATAATGCATTTAAAAAATACGTTACCAACCTAACCTGGGTTTACCAGGGAGATCCGTCGAAGGTTGATCCGAAATTGTACACTCAAACAAAGCAACCAAACCTTCCAAAATCATCTTTTAAAAGAGATAAGCCAAACTAAGGACGATAACATATTCAATCATTTAAATTGGTCTTTTACAAGAAAAGCCGCTTCCAGGTTGAAGCGGCTTTTCTTTGCTTGCAGCCTAAGACTAAAAGCAAAGAGTACTCAAGTACTTTATCTAACCATAATATCTTTATTCCTCAACTAAAGAATTCTTTGCCATCTTTTCATTCTTAACGTTCTTTGCAAAAAATTATCAAACTGGTACTGGTTAATGAATAATAAACGGATTTGGCTCTCCTCACCCCACATGGGTGGAAAGGAGCAGGTGTTTGTGAATGAGGCATTTAAAACAAATTGGGTTGCACCATTAGGGCCGAATGTTAATGGTTTTGAACAGGATATAGCAGATTACCTTAGTGAAGGAGTAGAAGTGGCTGCATTAAGTTCAGGTACGGCAGCTTTGCATCTTGCTCTTATTATTACAGGAGTAGAAAAGGGAGACGAGGTAATATGCCAAAGCATGACATTCTCGGCATCTGCTAACCCTATTGTTTACCAGGGAGCTGTGCCGGTATTCATTGATTCCGAACCGGATACCTGGAACATGTCGCCTTACTGGTTGGAGGAAGCTATCAAGGACCGGATGGCGAAAGGCAAAAAACCGAAAGCAATAATTCCTGTGCATTTATACGGAATGCCAGCAAAGATGGAGGATATTTTACGGGTAGCAAAGAATTATGAGATACCGGTAATTGAAGATGCAGCCGAGGCTTTGGGCTCTGTTTATCAAGATCGTAAAATGGGTAGTTTTGGTGAAATGAGCATTCTTTCCTTCAACGGAAATAAAATTATTACCACTTCAGGAGGCGGCGCTTTGGTATCGAAAAATAAGGTTTTTATAGAAAAAGCTCGTTTCCTCGCTACACAGGCAAGAGATGCAGCACCTCATTATGAACACTCACAGATCGGTTACAATTACAGGATGAGCAATATTTGTGCAGGCATTGGCAGAGGGCAAATGATGGTGCTTGATGAAAGGGTGAACAGGAGAAGAGAGATATTTGAAAGGTATAAATCTGCTTTAAGTGCCTGGGATATTGGCTACCAGCACGAACTTCAGGGAATGTTTAGTAACAGATGGCTAACTGCATTGCTTTTTAATACTTCTCAAGGCTTAATTAATAATAAATTAAGAGAAGGCCTTATGATGGAGAACATTGAGTCACGACCTTTGTGGAAACCCATGCATCTGCAGCCTGTTTTCAAAGATGCGCTGTATTATGGAGAAGGAATAAGTGAAGATTTGTTTGAAAGAGGCCTTTGTTTACCATCAGGCAGTAATATGACAGAGAATGAATTAAATATAGTAATTGAAAAAATTATAGATTTACTTGGATAAATTTGCGTAAAATTCTACTTTTCGCACCTTTTTTGCCCTAAGCCCAGCCGAAAACGATAACAAGACGCACATGAAGTTTGAATCTTTACTCACCCTGAAGTACATGCCTCGTTGGGTGATCGTCCTGATGGATCTGTTGCTGGTGTTTTTTGGCGTGATAATGTCTTTTTTGCTACGGTTCAATTTCAGGACAGAAAACATAGAGTACCATTTTTTTATGCCGGGTATTGTATTAACCCTCGGCATGTATTCGCTTAGTTTTATCCTTACGGGCTCTTATAAAGAATTAATACGTCATACTACCCTACATGATACAGCGAAGTTATTATATACTTCCCTTATAGCGGCTTTTTTATTACTTGCCGTTAATATTGGTTGGGCAATGGGCCATAATGGTGCACATATTCTTCCCAACTCTGTTATCCTCATCAATTTTTTTGCTTCCTTTTTTCTGCTTGCCGGTATCCGGATTTGTATCAAAGGCGTATTTGGCCTCGCAGTAAATATAGATCGTGAACCTGTTATTATTTTTGGTGCAGGTAGCATGGGACAGGCTGCATTTAAAGCAATGGCTCATGATGTAAAATCAAAATGGAAAGTCGTCGCTTTTATGGATGACAATCGTACTATTACCGGGAAAAACCTGTTTGGTGTGCCGGTCATTAATTTCAGAGAACTGGCAAGGCAACCGGAAAAATATCCTGCGAGACGGCTGATTTTCGCAATAAAAAACATTAACATTGAGAGACGCAACAAGATTGCTTCTTTTTTTGTAGATAAGGGAATAAAAGTATCTTATTTAACAGCAGCTTCAAAATGGCTAGATGGATCTCTCAAATCAGAAGATGTAAAAGACATACGTATTGAGGACCTGTTGGAAAGAGCTCCAATACAAACACATAATTCACGCATCAGTTTTGCCCTGAAAGGAAAGCGGATATTAATAACAGGGGCAGCAGGTTCTATTGGCAGTGAGATAGTAAGACAGGTGACAAGATTTGAACCGGAGCTTATTCTCCTGTGCGATATTGCCGAATCACCTTTACATGCTATCGGCCTTGAGCTGGCGGAGGATACGGAAAGAAAAATCCCGTACAGATTATTTATCGGCAACATTACAGATGTAAAAAGGATGAGGTATCTGTTCGACAGGTATAGTCCTGAGATTGTTTTTCATGCGGCAGCATATAAGCATGTACCAATGATGGAGTCGCATCCCCAGGAAGCTATTCTAAACAATGTATGGGGAACGAGAGTAGTTGCCGATCTTTCTGTTGAACATGGTGTAGAACGCTTTGTAATGATCTCTACTGATAAAGCGGTAAATCCTACCAATATTATGGGTGCATCAAAACGTTTGGCTGAAATGTACATACAGGGCTTGAATGATTATCACCAGAAACATTCTTCCATTGCCGGCATAAAGGCAAGTCCTACCCTGTTTATCACTACTCGTTTTGGTAATGTCCTTGGCTCTAACGGCTCGGTAATACCCCGTTTTAAAGCGCAATTAGAAAAGGGTGGACCAATAACGGTTACGCATCCCGATATCACCCGGTATTTTATGACCATACCGGAAGCTTGTCAATTAGTATTGGAGGCCGGAGTAATGGGTAATGGTGGAGAAATTTATGTGTTTGACATGGGTAAATCCGTGAGGGTCGCCGATCTTGCGAAGAAGATGATAACCCTGGCAGGTTTAAAACCAGATGTGGATATTAAGATCGTTTATACCGGTTTACGTCCAGGAGAAAAATTATATGAAGAACTGCTGAGTTCTGTTGAATCTACTTTGCCTACACACCATGAAAAGATCAAAATTGCAAAAGTGCGTTACAGCGACTATCATCTTGTTTCAGTGGCACTTGATCAGTTAGTACTTGCTGCAAGAAAGGGTAACGATTGGGAATGTGTGGAACAGATGAAAGTTATCATTCCGGAATTTATAAGCAACAATTCCAGGTACGAAAAGCTTGACCAGGCAAGACGTGAAGGTACTTTGCCTGCTGCTACCAATCCACCGAACAATGGTTCCAAATGAATAATCAAAATTTGATTACTCATTCTACCTATCATTTCACCTTCTTCTTTATATTGGTTCTCGATACATAGTTGTTAATGGAGTACAGTACCGGAACGTTAATCGGTTTTGATTAATTTTGATAAGGATGACAAAACAAAAAATTATCAACGATCCTGTTTATGGCTTCATCACTATCGCCCATCCATTGATTTTTGAAATAATCGCTCATCCGTATTATCAGCGCCTTCGCCGCATCCACCAGATGGCTTTGGCGCAGCTTGTTTATCCCGGTGCTGTGCATACAAGACTTCATCATTCACTCGGAGCTTATCATTTAATTTGCCAGGCTGTAAATGAACTTAGAAACAAAGGTGCTGTTATAACACCGGAAGAAGATGTGGCTGTCAAGGCAGCGATCCTGTTACACGATATCGGTCATGGCCCTTTTTCTCATGCGCTGGAAAATGTGCTCATTCCGAATGTTCACCACGAACAATTGAGTCTGCAGATTATGCAGGTGATGAACGAACAACTAAACGGCAAATTGAATCTTGCGATTGATATCTTCACCGGTAATTATTCCAAACATTTTTTGCAGCAACTGGTGAGCGGGCAATTGGATGTTGACCGCATGGATTATCTTACAAGAGACAGTTTTTTTACCGGCGTTAGCGAGGGAGTTATCGGTTATGACCGCATTTTAAAAATGCTTACGGTGTATAATGGCGAACTGATGATAGAAGAAAAAGGCATCTACAGCGTTGAAAAATTTCTAATTGCAAGACGGCAAATGTACTGGCAGGTGTACCTGCACAAAACCGTTCTTGCAGCAGAAAAAATGCTCGTGAAAATTATTGAAAGAGTGAGGGCTATTTACAGTGAAGAAGATGCATTGCTTCGTACAAATTCTCCTGTTGATTATTTTATCAGCACACGCATCAACAAAATGGATCACCTGTCATTAGAAATATTTTGCAGTATGGATGATTATGATGTGATGTTTGCCATCAAACGCTGGAGCAATCATCCAGATACTGTTTTATCATTACTATGCAAAGGTATTTTGAACCGAAGGTTATTGAAATGTACTTTACAATCTTCGCCTGTTTCAACAGAAATTATTGATGCTTTATGTGAACAGACTTCAAAATCGTTGAATCTTTCTTCAAACGAAGCATCTTATCTTGTATTCACCGGCGAAGCGGTTAATACAACGTATAAAATGGGTGATGAACGCATTAATATTTTATTCAAGGATGGAAGTGTAAGAGATATTTCAAAAGTAGATAACCCACTTATTCATCAAACCCTTTCAACCCCTGTTAAAAAATTCTACATTTGCCAACTAAAATAGCGTGAATATGAAGTTGGATATGCATTCCTTCTTCAATACCTACAGCTAACCAAAAAGCAAAAGAATATGGAATTCAGTGCGGCACAAATAGCAATGCTTATTGATGGAAAGGTGGAAGGTGATGCAACTGCAACGGTAACATCTTTTGGAAAAATTGAAGAAGCGCAAAAAAGTGAATTAGCCTTTCTTGCCAACCCGAAATACGAGGATAATTTATATACAACCAATGCATCTGTTATTATAGTAAATGAAAACCTCGAACTGAAACAACCTGTTAACGCAACACTCATTCGTGTTGCAGATGCTTATTCTGCTTTTGCTCTTTTACTGCGTAAGTACGAAGAAATGAAGAAGCAAACCTTAACAGGTATTCAGCAACCAAGCTATATTGCTTCTTCTGTAAAACTCGGCGAAGCAGTTTTTGTTGGAGCATTCAGTTACCTAAGCGAAAATGTGCGCATTGGCAACAATGCAAAAATTTATCCCGGTGTTTTTTTGGGCAACAATGTTCA
Source organism: Bacteroidota bacterium (assembly GCA_023440945.1). Taxonomy (GTDB): domain Bacteria; phylum Bacteroidota; class Bacteroidia; order Chitinophagales; family Chitinophagaceae; genus JAEZRL01. Next base: position 3,874 of record JAEZRL010000473.1, on the reverse strand, counting down.
GGTGGATGATAACACAACTATACATGCCGGTGTAAAAATTTATCATGATTGTGTTATTGGGAAGAATGTAACTATTCATGCTGGTACCATTATAGGAGGTGATGGTTTTGGTTTTGCACCGCAGGCTGATGGCTCTTATCAAAAAATACCACAAATGGGAAATGTAGTGGTGGAAGATAATGTAGAGATAGGCGCAAACACAACTATTGATCGTGCAACCATTGGCTCAACACGTATTAAACGGGGCGCCAAACTTGATAATCTTATACAGGTTGCGCACAATGTTGAAGTAGGAAGCAACACTGTTATTGCAGCGCAGGCCGGTGTTAGTGGAAGCACAAAAGTTGGAAGCAATGTTATGATTGGCGGACAAGCGGGCATTGTTGGCCATATTCAAATTGCGGATGGCAGTAAAATTAATGCACAAAGTGGCGTTAGTAAATCTATCAAAAACCCAAACAGTGCCGTTACCGGTTCACCGGCTTACGATTATACAAGTGCATTGCGAAGCCAGGCTGTAAGCCGCAATCTTCCGCAATTGGAGAAACGTATTTCTGACCTCGAGAAACTGGTTCAGCAATTAATGGCAGAGCGGCTAAATGCATAATTTTTAGTCTTAATAAATGCTGTATTAATTATTATGACACAAGCCGGAGCTTTTCATGGCCTCGCCTGTTGTGTCACTCACTTTTACGTTTCGTTTTCATGGCATCAAACAGAGTTCTGAACGCCGCAGCCTTTTAAACCTTAAGCAAAAGCGTTCAGTTATTTAATCTGATCTTAGTTAGGATTACACATGAAGTATTCATCCCTAAACTGCTATTATAGGATCATTGGAAAAACACGATCAACCAGAATCACAAATGTCATCCATAGTATAACAAGGATGGTCAGCAGATTAATAATGGTGAGTGTTGTGTAATAATTTCTCTGAAAACCATTGGACTTGCTAATAACTTTTTTAGCGTAAAACCTTGAAGCAATGGGAATTAAAGTGATCAATAATAACACAGTAATCGCCGGATAAATACCAGTGATAGTAACACCAATAATGCTGCATGCTGCTACCGTAAGCGTTAATACCATTGATATAGAGGTGACAACGCTAAATGTTTTCGTTTTCATTGATTTGAAATTTAGTTTGATGCTATTCAAAATTAGTCCTGCCTTTTATCTAAGCACTCTTCTTCCAAAAAGATTGCAATATAAATATATTTAAAAGCACTTTGAAATTCAAAGTTGATTGAAATATTTTATTCTACTAGTGAATTTTATAAAGCTCCAACCAACAATCAATCCCTCGCCTCAATTTTTGATACTCCCGCTTTTTAACACACACATAATTTTTAACTTTCATTTTAAAAAATTTAAGTGGAAGGTACCCTCGCCAAAGATCACATGCAACCTGCTACGGCAATTGTTAAACATGCATCTTACTGGCTAACACGTTTTGTTATTCTAAGGCTATTAGGTGCTATTTATGCAATTGCCTTTCTTGTTGCCATTAATCAAATTGTGCCGCTGATCGGCTCTGACGGCCTTCTTCCTATAAATATTTTTACAAAGCAAATAACCTCATCTCTGGGCTCAACTTCTGCAGCATTTTTCCGATTACCTTCTTTATTCTGGTTCTGGCACTCAGACACTGCTTTGTTAATTGTACATGGATTGGTTTCGTACTCTCCTTAATTGTTGTAGTAGGTTTTGCTAATGCGCCTCTTATGACCATACTCTGGTTTCTGTACATGTCCTTCATTCACATAGGGCAGGAATGGTATGGCTATGGCTGGGAAATTCAATTAACAGAGACGGGTTTTCTCGCCATTTTCTTATGCCCTTTGATCGATATGCGCCCCTTTCCCAAAACACCAACACCTTTCCCCATCATTGTGTTATTTCGATGGCTGATCTTTCGCATTATGTTTGGCGCTGGCATGATCAAGATTCGTGGCGATGAAACCTGGCGTAACGCAACTGCTTTGTACTATCATTTTGAAACACAACCGATGCCAGGTCCTCTGAGTAGGTGGTTTCACTTTCTTCCACACATTATATTAAGAATTGGCGTTTGGTTTAATTGGATCGCGGAGCTTGTTGCGCCGCTGTTTGCGTTTTGGCCAAGATGGGGAAGATATATTGCAGGAGTTGTCATGATATTGTTTCAATTTACCTTGATTCTTAGTGGTAATCTTTCTTTCTTAAACTGGCTCACAATCGTTCCGGCTCTTGCTTGTTTTGATGATGCTTTTTGGTCAAAACTTCTGCCTAAGTCTTTGGTACGAAAAGCACAAGTTGCTGCCCAAAATGCAGTTGAATCAAAACCAATGTTAACCACTGCATGGGCTGTAACCGTAGTTGTTGCATTTCTTAGCATTCAGCCTGTACTTAATATGATCTCTCCAACACAGATCATGAATACATCTTTCGATCCGCTTGATCTTGTAAATACTTACGGAGCCTTTGGCTCTGTGGGACAGGAGCGTTACAACATTGTATTTGAAGGAACAAGCGATGATAATTTTAGTGACAGTGCATACTGGAAACCTTATATCTATAAAGGATTACCCGTGTTGCTGGATAAAAGGCCTCCCCAAATTGCACCCAATCAGTTACGTTTAGACTGGCAAATGTGGTTTGCTGCAATGGCATCACCTAATGACTATCCGTGGGCGTACAACCTGGTTTGGAAATTATTGCATAATGACCGAAACGCTATAAGTCTGTTTGCAGAAAATCCCTTTCCTGACAAACCACCAAAATATATTCGTGCTGCACTTTACCGCTATCGTTTTGCAAAGCCGGGTAATCCGCAACATCTTTGGTGGAACAGGGATTATCTTGGCACATGGATTCCTCCACTTTCGACAAAAGATCCGGGTTTTGTAGAATTATTGAAAACCGAGGGATGGATGAATGGCGCTCAACCGGAAAAATGAAATATTTGACTTCTCATCAACCCAAACTGAATTATTCCAAATCCACTTTTTTATCAAACACATCTCTCAATGCTCTTTTAGCTGCATGGTATCCGCACATACCATGAACGCCTCCGCCCGGGGGCGTTGAAGACGAGCAGATATAAATACCTTTTGCAGAAGTTCGATAAGGTGATAATTTTATTGCCGGACGAGTAAACAATTGCCTTATGTCGATTATTCCGCCATTGATATCCCCGCCGATATAATTTGAATTGTAGTCTTCCATTTGAGCAGCATTCATCGTATGTCTTCCGATTATCAAATCCCTAAAACCCGGAGCAAATCTTTCAACCTGCATTTCAATTTGATTTGTCATATCTGCTGTTGAGCCATTAGGAACATGACAATAAGCCCAAACCGTTTGCTTTTCGTCTGGAACTCTTGATCTATCAAACAAACTTTGTTGCGCTAATAAAACAAAAGGTTTTTCCGGAAGTTTTCCCTGTGAGGTTAATTGCTCCGATGCAACTATTTCTTCCAAAGTATTTCCAAGATGAATGGTTCCTGCTTGTCTGCAAACATCTGCTTGAAAAGGAATCGCATCACGCAAAGCCCAGTCTATTTTAAACACACCCATTCCATAGCGATAATTATTCAATTGCCATTTGTATAAAGATGAAAGTTGGTTGCCGGCTATCTTCAATAATTGTTTTGGTGTTACATCAAGTAACACTGCATGAGATGACGGTAACTGCTGAAGAGAATGAACATGTAAATTTGTTTCGATCCTTCCTCCTAATGAAATAAAATAAGAAGCAAGTGCCCTGGCAATGGAAATAGAACCCCCTTTAGCAACAGGCCAACCTTTTGTAAGCCCTGCATTCATCAACACCAATGCAAATGCAGAAGTGGTTGCATTCGTTAAAGGCTGAATGGCATGAGCTGCCATGCCGGCC
>JAEZRL010000463.1 GCA_023440945.1 Bacteroidota bacterium | reverse complement strand
AAACAATCCTTTGAAATGGACGGCAGAAACACCGCATTTATATACGCTCATCACCACCTTAAAAGATAAAGACAAAACACTTGAAGTAATTCCCATAAAAGTTGGATTCAGAAAAATAGAAATAAAGAATGCGCAATTATTGGTGAATGGTCAGCCCGTGTTGATCAAAGGTGTGAACCGGCATGAAATGGACCCGGACGATGGTTATTATCTTTCACCTGAGCGTATGCTGCAGGATATCACCATCATGAAAAAGCACAATATCAATGCCGTGCGTACCTGTCATTATCCTGATAACAATCTGTGGTACGACCTCTGCGATAAGTATGGTATATACATGGTTGCGGAAGCCAATCTTGAGTCGCATGGCATGGGTTATGGCGATAAAACACTGGCAAAAAATCCATTGTTTGCAAAAGCACATTTAGAACGCAACAAACGCAATGTGCAACGCAATTTTAATCATCCTTCTGTTATTATTTGGTCTATGGGTAATGAGGCAGGCTTTGGGCCGAACTTTGAAAACGTCTATCGCTGGATAAAAAAAGAAGATACTACAAGACCGGTTCAATATGAACGTGCAGGCGATAATGAATTCACCGATATTTTTTGCCCGATGTATTATGACTACGATGATTGTGAGAAATATGGTAAAAGCAATGCAACCAAACCTTTGATTCAATGCGAGTATGCACACGCTATGGGCAACTCTGAAGGTGGTTTTAAAGAATACTGGGATCTTGTTCGGAAGTACCCGAAATACCAGGGTGGTTTTATCTGGGATTTTGTTGATCAGTCCTTACGTCGAGATTCAAGCGGTGTTGATTTTTATGCTTACGGCGGTGATTTTAATAAGTACGATCCTTCCGATAAAAATTTTATGGATAATGGACTGATAAGTCCTGACCGTGTTCCCAACCCACACATGCATGAAGTAGCTTATTATTATCAATCAATATGGGCAACGCCGGCTGATCTAAATAAGGGTACAATAAAGGTATATAATGAAAACTTCTTTAAAGATTTAAGCGATACCTATCTCGAATGGCAATTGCTCGTGAACGGAAAAATAAAACAAACAGGAACGGTTGAGCAATTGAACGTGCAGCCACATCAAACACAGGAAATACAATTGCCCTATACGCTTCATGGCCTCGATAAGAATGTAGAAGTTTTATTGAACATTTATTTCAAGCAAAAAACAACAAAAGATTTGGTTCCCGCAGATTATGTAGTGGCAAAAAATCAATTGAATATTTCTTCTTATAATTTTAACAAGCTTGCAATGATGGATGAAACAGAAGCAGATAATAACGCGGATACTTTGACTGTAATGGATAGTGACCGCAATTATCTAATCATTCAAAACCATAGCATTCATATAGAGTTCAATAAGCAGACAGGATTTTTATGTCGCTTTGATATGGATGGTAAACCGTTGATGCAACAATATAGGGAGCTAAAGCCTAATTTCTGGAGAGCGCCAACAGATAATGACTTTGGTGCAAACCTGCAGCAGAAATATGCTGCGTGGAAACAACCGCAGTTTAAACTTACTGGTTTTAAAAATGAAACAAACGATGGCAATATTACCATAAATGCAGATTATGATATGCCTTCGGTTTCATCCAAACTGTTGTTGACCTATCAAATCAGCAGGGATGGAAAAATAAAAGTAACGCAACAACTTACGGCTGATAAAAGTGCAAAAGTCGCCAACATGTTTCGTTTTGGTATGCAAATGCAGATGCCCGAAAAGGATGAGTATATTCAGTATTATGGAAAAGGGCCTTTCGAAAACTATATTGACCGGGATAACGCCTCCTTCGTTGGCTTGTATAAGCAAACGGTGGACGAGCAGTTTTATCCATACATACGTCCGCAGGAAACGGGAACAAAAACCGGTGTGCGGTGGTGGCAGCAAACAAATCGTGGTGGTACAGGTTTGATGTTTTACAGTGATACAGCATTGTCCATGTCGGTTTTGCATTACTCGATCGAATCACTTGATGATGGTTGGGAAAAACATCAACGCCATTCCACATTAGTGCCCCAGGTAAATTATACCAATGTTTGTATTGATAAAGTGCAAATGGGTTTGGGATGTATCAATAGCTGGGGCGCCATTCCTTTGGATAAATATCTTTTGCATCACGGTGACTATAAATTCTCGTTTACGATGCGGCCTGTAAAAAATAAGTTGCAATAAGTAGGTTGATTATAGGCGCGACAATCATTGTAAACTTCATCCTTGTCGGTTGTGGTTGGCGGGATTTAGTTGAAAGACTGTAAGAAACCAAAAACCGCATATCTCCGTTCGCTCAACTGCGGCGAGTGAAGAGCCTGCTGATACAGAAAACCCGAGTTCAGCTTGTGGTATTTCAAAAGCTATTTCCTTTCTTTTTAACAAATAAAACAAACAAAGCCGATAAATTCTTTGTCCGGTTACTATTTGTAGTATTAACTTTACTGTGCTATTTCATTTGCAACATCTTTGCCCTTGTCTCTGGCACTTTGTAGATCATTGCAAATTGGTTTTAAACGTTCCGGTTATCGTTTTTTCACTGTTCAGTTTTTTGTTCTCGTTATTAGTTCGGTTAAAGTATTAGTAAGTCTTTATTAGTTAACACTTTTAAATTAACATTATGAAGCTTTCTGAATTCATTTTATTAAGTGAGACGGATAAGAAATCAGCTATTATGAACAAAGCGGTTGGTTTAGCCCAAAGAACGTACGGCAATCAGATTGTTTTTCTTTTCCAGCTGGAAAATTATTACGTGGAAGCTTATTGCAACGTTACCAGTAAAGCGATTGAAGAATATTGCATATTACCAGATACAAATTCAATAAGCCATTACCTTGAATCTATTCCAATTGACGAATTGCTAAACTGAATTTAGTTGAAAGCGGCGGATTGCAAATAATTTATTTACGAATGGAGAAATAATGCTATCTTCGTGCAGTTATTTTGAGCCTCGCATTAGTATTCATTAATTAGTTTGCTTTACACAACTGCACAATAGTTAGTTTCTTACTTCTTGCCTTTCTCAGAAATTATTAATCAATCAATCGTTTTTAAATGAACATTTATGTTTCAAATTTAAGCTTCAACGTACAGGATGAAGACTTAAGAGATTTTTTTACTCCTTATGGAGAAGTTTCTTCCGCTAAAGTTATTACTGACAGAGAAACCGGCAGATCAAGAGGCTTCGGCTTTGTAGAGATGACAGATGAAGCTGCTTCCAAAAAGGCAATCGCAGAACTTAATGGTGCTACTGTAGAAAACAGGTCTATCAGCGTGTCTGTTGCAAAACCGAAAGAAAACAGATCTTCCGGTGGTGGTCAGCGCAGTTACAATAACGGAAATAGCTATAATAAAAACAGGTATTAATATATTTTCCGCGGAATAAAAAAGCCTCGTTCAATGCGCAACGAGGCTTTTTTTATTTCTAGGTCTTACACTTAGGCTTGAGTATTATGCTGAAGCCTTCTCAATATCAGCTATAATAATCTTATTCATCTTCATCATGGCCTGCATACTTTTTTCTGCCTTTGCTTTATCCGGCTGGCCTACTAATTCAAGTAATTTTTTCGGCACTATTTGCCAGCTTACGCCAAATTTATCTTTCAGCCATCCGCACATGCTTTCTTCGCCGCCGTCTTTCGTCATACTATTCCAGTAATAGTCCGTTTCTTCCTGGTTTTCGGTAAGCACAGTCATCGAAATACCTTCGTTAAAATCAAACTTATGCTCAAGAGAGCTGTCCATACAAGCCAGTACATACCCGCTTATATTAAACTGGGCATGCATTACATTTCCTGGTGTATCTTCCTTGCCTTCTTCAGGATATTCCATCACACCTTCAATTTTTGAATCCGGGAACAAGTTTGTATAGAAATTCATCGCTTCTTTAGCCCTGCCGTTTTGTTTGTTCACAAACATAAATGTAGGTGTAAAATATTGGTCTGTGCCGCCATTTTCACCTGTGTACAACTGCCAGGTAATGTCATATTTATCCTTCACCCATCCATACTTTTTGCTGAAAGGATAACTATCCAAAGGCATTAATGCCACACCACCTTCTGCCAGCTTGTTATATAAACGTTCTGTTTCTTTTTCATCTGTATTAGCTATTAAAAATGATATAGAAGGATTGGGTTTAAACATAGGCCCTGCAGTAAGAAACATAAGGTTTTGCCCGTTGATGCTCAGCATTTGCACAAGGCCAGTGTCTTGTGTGATTTTTGTACCAGGGAAAATATCGCAATAAAATTTTGCTGCTTCCGGCCCGTTTTTATCAAACCATACGCATGGATAAATGTTGTTGTTCATGATGATTTGTTTTGATTTTTAAACAATGTTATTATATTATGAGATGACTGAAATTTACAATCACAAACTTACAAATCGTGCTATGCTGAGGCAATTGCATATTGCGGCTTTAAAAGGGTTATTTGCGACAAATAGAACAGCAACTTAAACTTATAACCCCTAACTTAATAAATCTGCTCCCAATTCAACTCTTCTTTTCGAAGAACCAATCCATTTTTTTCAGCAAAACTGTTTCGCACAGTTTGTACTTCTTTAAACCACTTGCCTAAAGGATAATGCAAATCACGATAGATAAGATAAGACATGTCTGCCGTTCGCCCCGGGCGGTGATCTTTTACATCATCCACAACATTTAAATAACGACGCCCATTTGCTTTTTCCACATGTGGAAACCATGTTTTATACCATACGGTTATGAGTGATTCTAAAGTTTGATCACGTTCCGTCTTAATAATTTCGGCTTCATTCAAAGCCTCGTCAATTAAAGCAACTCCTGCCGAGGCATCTTTGGAAGCAACATGCGATGCTAATTGAAGGAGTTTGTCTATATGTTGTAAGTGAAGCAGCATCTTTAGGTTTTGACGGCACAATAATGCTACAGACAGCATTACTTCTAAACTATACCTGTTGTAAGTTACACTTCTCAGATTTTGATTTAGCAGGAAGATAAGATCATCATTTTCTTTCAGAAATGCTGTAGCCAATTGCAAGCGTTGGTGGTTCGTTTTGTTCCAGTTACTGTCTATGGACAAGTCCTCGGCTGAAGGCACCGGCAGCAAAGGCAGTACCTGGTCCTTTGCGGGTTTTGGTGTTTTATATACTTCCACTGAATTTCCGAAAATGGGTGAGCGTAATTGAGACGGAGCCCATATCCAGCTCTCATCGTAAAATTGCGCCTGCCTGCTCAGGAGTTTATAAACGCTATCTATTGCAACAGTGCCAAGGCCATAAAATGAATGATAAAAATGATCAGTGAGCTCGTTTGAAGTTACTTCCCGGTGATTCCAGCCTGCCGCTGCCCCGGTAGCATAACCAAGCCAGAAAGTTTCGGGGTGCAGGCCTGCATCTGCCCAACCTGCAATAAATACTCCCGCCAGGTCTCCCTTATGTTCTGCTGTTGCTGAAGAAATAGTTCGCAGCATTCCTTCTACGCGACCTGTTCTGCGATCCTTATTTGCATCTGCAACCGTATCACCCGAAGACATTGGATAATAGCTTGGAAAAAGAGGTTCTTCGCCCTGGGTATAGGTGTATATAAACTGTCTAATTCCGGCTGCTTTATACAAAGAGGCAGTACTGCTATCGTATTCTCCGTTTATTAAATGAGACGGTAGTGCAGGGATGTCACCGGGCTCCAGCGGGTATTCTCCCCAAAAAATTACCTTCCTGCCTTGTTTGTGTAATTCATTTGCAATTCTACTGATGAATCGCGCCAATAACTTTCCCCTCCCTCCCAGTTTTTCCGCTTGTTTTTCTTCACTTGCTGATTTACCTGCATAATACGCTTCATCCGTTGACAGCAAAACATATTTTCCTCCTTTATTGGCTTTTATCAATTCATCAAACATCTTCAGCAAAAGACTGTCTGTTTGAGGATTAATGATGCTGAACTCATAGTTTGAATTGGGAAATGCCCGGAGATGTGCATATTCAGGATGCTTTAGAATAAACGAAACATGTGCTGGGGCGTCCAGGTAAGGTACCACTTCAACAAAATATTGCTTCGCATAATCGCTGAGTTCCTTGTATTCGTTTGCAGATAGAGCATAAGGCTCTACAATAGCAGGCGCAGATTGAAACTGGAAATGTCCTTCTAATTTAATTGCAAAAGCGTTTATTTTATAATTGGCAGCCTGGCGGATGGCTCGTTTTAACACTTCCATTTTTTCCAGGTGATGCGCATCATCCCAATAAATAATGCGAACGTTCAGGTCCGGCCAGTCCGTAATTTCTCCTGCTGGCAAGGAGATACTATCCTTTTGTGAATTTATCAACTGCAGGAGCGTTTGAACGCCATAAAATAATCCTTGTGATGTGTTTGCATTGATATTAATGCCCGTATCACTTAAGATGAGATGGTACGCTTGTTTTTGTAATTCCGTTCTGTTGGTGTCAGTTGCCGGTCCAATAGCTACTGCTCCATCTTTAATTGTAAAATGAATAACATGAGCTGAGGTTGGAAATGCTTTGGCTGATGAATTCTTTAATGCAATTCCTTTTTCCTTTAAGCCTTCCAATAAAGTTTCAATTGCCTGATTATTTTCTGTAACAACCACATCTTCTAAAGTCCAGCTAGTATCTAAATAGAATGTTTCAGAAGAAAACGAAATATTTTGAGGTACAGGCAACAGGCAGGATATAGATAGATTGATTTTTTCATTGTTTTCTTCTAAAGAAACAGGAAGACGGTTTTGTGCGATGGTGGCGCAGTAAGAAAAAATACCAACAACAAGCAGGACAAAATTTTTTATCACAACCCGATGTTGTGATCGCCTATAAGAAGGTGTTTCGCGGTTTGTCAATTTAATTTGAGTTTTGGAGAGGTGCTAATGTTTGC
>JAEZRL010000350.1 GCA_023440945.1 Bacteroidota bacterium | reverse complement strand
AAACAATGCCGTTGCTTATGCTAACATCGTGACGTGTTAGTGGCGTGATAATATTATCGCTGGCAATAGCATGCTTAACTGCTTTATCCAACATTTTTTTTCCGGCTGATTGTGTGTTTTCGTTATTGCTTCCTTCGAGTACAACATGCAGCGCATATACAGGAATATTACTTTTCGATGGTTTCAATAACAATCCCAAATCTACCAGGTCTGTTACTTTTTCAGGATAAGCAAGAGAGATCAAAATCTTATCAGAGCCGTCATCAGCCGTTTCATTACTTGCCTGCAAAGCTATTTTACGTGAAGCTTTTTCTACAACAAACGAACTGATGGTGCAGGTAACCAATATCATTAAAATAGTGCCGTTCAAAATATCTTCATTCAATAAACGAATCGGTTCACCGTCCGGTGTTTCGCTTAATATTACATTATAACCAACCAATACAATGGCAAGTGTAGCTCCAACACGGGCATTGCTTAAACCAAAGATCATATCACGTTCTTCTGCATCAAGTCGAAACGTTTTTTGTGTAAGCCATGCCGCGATATACTTTGCCGCTACAGCCAAAACGATCATTACACCTGCAACTTTTAAAGCGCCCCATCCCTGGAAAATAACATTAAAGTTTACAAGCATTCCAACACCTATAAGGAAAAATGGAATGAAGAAGGCATTTCCTACAAAATCAATACGATTCATTAAGGCAGATGAATGCGGAATAAAACGATTTAATACCAAACCAGAAAGAAAAGCCCCCACAATGGCTTCCAAACCTGCAGCTTCGGCAAGAAATGATCCAAGAAAAACCAGTGCCAGCACGAAAATGTATTGAGAGATACTGTCATCAAATTTTTTGAAAAACCATCGTGCTATAAGCGGGAAAATAAAAACAACAATAGCAGCAAAGATGATGGTTGATATACCAAGCTGTATCCAAAACATGGTAGTTAGTTCACCTTTGGTAATGCCAACGATAGTAGCTAAAACCAGCAACGCCAATATGTCTGTGATAATAGTTCCACCAATTGTTAGAGTTACAGAACGAATACGGGCAACACCATAACGGCTTGCTATAGGATATGCTAATAATGTATGTGATGAAAACATTCCGGCTAATAATATAGCTGTAGGCAGATCATAATTCAACACATAAAAACCTGCAAGTGTGCCCAAAATCATTGGAATGATAAAGGTGAATAAACCAAATACAAGGCTTTTGTATTTATTTTTTTTAAACTCATCCAAATCAATTTCAAGACCTGCAATAAACATAATATAAATGAGGCCGACGGTACCAAAAAGAACAATGCTGCTATCGCGGCGTAATAAATTTAATCCATAAGGACCGACAACAATACCTGCAGCTATTAAGCCGATAACATGCGGAATTTTTATCTTATTAAAAAGTATTGGTGCAAACAAAATGATAAACAAAACCAGTGAAAATATAATGACCGGATTTTTTAGCGGCAGCGAAAAATCTAAATCGGATAGTAGAATCATAGCATAACAATAAAAGTTCGGAATAGTGGTTTAGAGCTTCTTTAGATCGAGGTCGTAAACCACTGTACACTCGTCTCCCTTTTTAAGTTTTCGTGTGCCTTCGAGAGAATTTTTCTTTTTTAGTTGCAGCGTTACTGTTATGTCAACAGTTGCTGAAGCATCTTGCTGTGCGGTTAATTGTATAGTGCTATCTGAATAGTTGCCAGTGTAAATATGTACAAGATTATTATTGGCCGTTGCCTGTACCAGAACCGTGTTATGCTCATAAGAAAAGTTCCATTGTTCGTTTTTGATATCACCGATGGCATAACCATCACAGGTTGTTTCTGTGCATTGCATGTTTACAGCCCATTGTCCTATAATGCCTGATTTTGCTACAGCTATCGAATCTTTAATTTGATTACTTCTCAGCGTGCTGTCAACAGATTTTTCCCGTAATGCCAGCGAAGCTTCCTGCAGTTCAAGTTGTTTTTGAAGCAGTATCAGTTCCTGTTCTTTTTGATTCAGTTCTGCAGTTCTTTTATCCAGTTCACGTTCACGTTTATTCATTTCACAACCTGAAAGAAGTATAATGCAGAGAAGAGGAAATACATACAGGAACTTCATGCCTTCAAAATTTATATTTAATGATAACAATTACTTAAAGTAACACATTATGTACCAATGTTCGAAATATACTACTATGTACCTAATTAAAAAAAGTAATTCTTTTATTCACCGTTTCTTATTCGAAATTAAACCTCTGAATATGCCTTACTGGAAATAATCTTCTACGCTTTTTCTTCATACACCTGTACAAGATTTATCAATACTTCAACAGACTTTTGCATGTCCTGCACACTTACATATTCGTGTTTGCTGTGAAAAGCCATTTCGCCGGTAAAGATATCGGGACAAGGCAAACTCATAAATGATAAACGTGCTCCATCTGTCCCACCTCTTGCACTGTGTTTTGTAAAACTTACATCTGCACGATGCATCGCTTCCTGTACATTAAGACTAATCTGCGGATATTTATCCAGCACTTCTTTCATGTTCCTGTATTGTTCTTTTACAGCGAAATGATAAGAAGAGCCTGGATGTTTGCCTACAGCTCCTTTTGCCAAGGCTTCAAGTTTTACCTCGTGTTCTTTCAGCTTAGCAGTTTCAAAATCCCGAATGATAAATTGCACAGAAGCTTTTTCTGCAATACCATCAATATGAACAGGATGAACAAAGCCTTCTCTTTCTTCGGTTGTTTCAGGTGAAAAATTATCTTTTGGTAACAACTCTAAAAATGTTGCTGCAACTTTTATCGCATTTACTAATTTATCTTTTGCATAACCGGGATGTGCGCTGACGCCATAAAAAGTAATGGTAACACTGTCAGCACTAAAATTTTCATCGGTGTATGCACCTCTTGGTCCGCCATCTAAAGTATAAGCAACATCGGCTCCTAATTTTTCAAGGTTTACTTTGTCAACACCACGACCAACTTCTTCGTCCGGCGTAAACAAAATTTTTATTGTACCATGTTTTACATTTTTGTGTTGCATTAAATGATTTGCAAGATCCATTATAATAGCAACGCCTGCTTTATCATCTGCTCCCAATAAAGTTGTTCCGCTTGCCGTGATGATATCTTCACCAATTTTTTGCTTCAGGTAAGGATGTTCTTTTGTTGTAATGATTTGCGAAGGATCATCGGGTAATACAATATCACTTCCGTCATAATTTTTATGCAGAATAGGTTTTACATTGCTTCCGCTGCAATCAGGTGCTGTATCAACATGACTGCAGAAACAAATAACAGGAACATTTTTTTCTGTATTGGAAGGAATAATTGCATACACATAACCATGTTCATCCAAATGAGCATTGGTTATGCCCATGTTTTGCAATTCGGTTACAAGTATTTTGCTAAGATCTTTTTGTTTTTCTGTGGAGGGAAAACTGGTGCTTTGTGGATCGCTTTGCGTATCTACCTGCACATAACGCATAAATCTTTCCGCAACAGTAAAATGATAATTATCAGGCATAACTTGTAATTTGAAGGGGCAAATTACATGAAGCAATGGATAAAAAACCTTTAATTCAGCGTGGCTGGCTGCGGGCTTTGATATTTTTATTACTGACTATTATTACTGCAATTGTTTGTCTTGCTATAGGCGCTCAACTTTTTCCCTCTAATAAAGTTGATATTAATTCTCTTGTTACAGAAAGTCTTCCGCATTTCACAGCTTTGTATAGTTTAAGTGCAGTAGGAAATTTTATTTTGCTGTTTATTTTTATTAAGGTTATTGATAAAAGATCATTATACAGTTTGGGTTTTGAATGGAAAGGCCATCAACGTGATGCATTGATTGGTTTTTTTGCAGGCGTTGTTTTATTAGGTCTTGGTTCTTTGGTACTTGCCGCTTTTGGTTATTTAAAGTTTACAGGGTTTATTTTCAATGCATCTAATATTTTGTTTAGCCTATTGTTGTTTATCGTTGTAGCTTTTTCTGAAGAACTTATTTTCAGAGGTTATCTTTTAAATAATTTAATGCAATCCGTAAAGCCGTGGGTTGCGTTAACGCTTTCATCTTTTGCTTTTGGATTATTTCACATGTCTAATCCGGGTGCGGGGTTATTACCGGTACTGAATGTTTTTATTGCGGGATTTTTGCTTGGCATCAATTATATCTTCACAAAAAATTTATGGTTTGGCATCTTCTTTCATTTTAGCTGGAATTATTTTGAAGGAACTGTGTTTGGCTATAATGTAAGTGGTTTTACAACAAGCGGTTTTTTCTCTCAATCTATTGATGGTCCTGCATGGATAACAGGCGGTGATTTTGGTTTTGAAGGATCACTGATAGAATTTTTTCTTACTATTATTGCGGTCATCATTTTTGCAAAATACTTTTCAAAAAAATATACTTCGGATAGTGTTCCTATTTTTGCGGCCAACGTATGATAACAAAAGAAGTAATTGCAGCGGCAAAAAAATTATGGGATTATCACAACATGCATCAACCGTTGAAAAAAGCAGATGCGATCTTTGTTTTAGGAAGTCATGATACAAGAGTGGCAGACCGTGCCGCAGAATTATATTTTGAGGGTTGGGCGCCAATGATAATTTTCTCTGGTGGTTTGGGAAATTTTACAAAAGATATGTGGACTGAACCTGAAGCGGATAAATTTGCTGCGATCGCGATAAATATGGGAGTTCCGGTAGAAAAAATATTAACTGAAAACAGATCCAGTAATACCGGTGAAAATATTCTTTTTACACAAAAATTGTTGAAGGAAAAAGGTTTGGATCTACATTCGTTTATTGTTGTGCAGAAACCAAATATGGAACGAAGGAGTTATGCTACTTTTAAAAAGCACTGGCCTGATAAAGAGCTAACCGTTACATCTCCGCAAATATCTTTCGAAGATTATCCAACGGAAGAAATACCACTTGAACGAGTAATAAATATTATGGTAGGAGATCTGCAAAGAATTAAAATCTATCCTGAAAAAGGCTTTCAAATATACCAGGAAATTCCTGCAGATGTATGGGATGCTTATGAGAAATTAATTGCAGCAGGATTTACATCGCATCTTACATCTTAAGACAAACTGAAAACATCTGGATCAACTACTTTTGAGTTGTCCACTATTTCATTTTTTATTTTCCAGTGGAGTATTTCGTTTTCTACGTTATCGTGTAACAACAGCAAACGAAAACCATTGTGCTCTTCAATAAAAGTAATACAGTCGCCATCGAGCAAACTGTTCAAACAATTTTCAAGCAACACCACTGAATAAAGAATTGCACCACCTGTTTTGTGCAAGGTAACTTTTGCTGAAAAAGAAAACCCTTTGAAAGTGAATGATATAATAAACTTCTTCATTGCCTTCGTATTT
Source organism: Bacteroidota bacterium (assembly GCA_023440945.1). GTDB lineage: Bacteria > Bacteroidota > Bacteroidia > Chitinophagales > Chitinophagaceae > JAEZRL01. The sequence continues at coordinate 9,141 of JAEZRL010000350.1, read as the reverse complement.
GTAGTGAAACTACGAGGTGCTGTGAAAACAATAAATTAGAAAACACTTTAATACGATTAAGAATTGCTTAAACTTCTATCGACAATTTCGAAGGTAAAAAGGTTATTGATATTGGAATTCTATTCTACCAATAAGTTGGTTTTGCTTATTGTACAAAAGCTCTTTTTGTTTCAAGCCTTTATCGTTGTAAACATATTTCCAGATCATATAGTCGCTGCTGCCCGCCGGCATCTGCGTCATTTGATTAACACGACCATTTGCAGCGTATTCATATAAAAAATCAGGAAGCATTTTTTTTGCACGGGAGTTATAACGAACGATATCGGTAAGCTCATTTTTATCATTAAAATAATAGTAATAGCTTTCTATCGTTCTGCCTTTTTTTATCCAGTTTTCCTGCCCAATATTCCCCTCTTCATCTTTAATAAAACGAATATTCGTTGTATCTGCATTGTCCTTTATTCTTAACATGTAAGAAGGCGTTCCATTATCATAAAACCATTGATGCACTTCATGTGAATGACTATCCATAAATGCATCATCAGTTTGTGTAGAAATTGTTTTTAATCTTCCTTCATCATCATATACGTAAGAAGTTGTTGTGACAACATTGCCCGAACTATCGTATGTTTTTACCGGCTTATCATTTTCATATTGTGTAATAGTAACGGTACTGCCGGAAGAAGGATAACTGGAATGAATAGTAATAGTTTTTGCATCTGGAGAAATATCCTGTTCAAGCATAAAATCATTTACAGGTGTATTTGTATTTTCGTAACTCGTAGCCCGGACTTTTGTAACATGATTATTTTTTAAAGCCATGTATTGTTTTTGTGCAATTTTTTGCGCAACTATATCATTGAAATAATACTGGCTTTTAGCTTTGAATGTGAAAAAGCAAAACAAAGTGAGAGCTGAAAAGAATACCTTCATTAAAAAATCTTTTATCAAAAATACACGAGCTATGTTCAATGCACCAAAACATATAGTTAATGATATTAGCAGCATATTGATGTAAGGTATTATTAGTCAAATTTTAACAGCACTTCAACTTAAAAAAGATTAGAAAAATTTGTTGAAGGGTAAATGATAAAAGCTTCTTAGAAAGAATTTTGCTATGTTGTTTTTATTAAATATTCAAAATAGCAGCATGCAAAGAAGAGCAACAATAAATTTTTTTATATTAATTTTCTCAAATCTTATACAGAAGTTTGATAGTAATAACTTTTTCTTTTAAAAGTTCTTTACGAAAATATTAAATGATGCAAACAGAAGAATCATTTCTGAAACTGGTTAGGATAATGGATGAATTGAGAGAACAATGCCCCTGGGATAGAAAGCAAACCATTCATACATTACGTTCAATGACTATCGAAGAAACCTATGAACTTGCGGAAGCAATAATTAATGAGGACTGGCAGGGGATAAAAGAAGAACTGGGAGATATTTTACTTCACGTTCTTTTTTATTCAAAGATAGGAACCGAACAAACCAAATTTACTTTGCAGGATGTAATAGAAGGTATTTGTAATAAACTTATTGTTCGCCATCCGCATATTTATGGTGATGTGAAAGTGAATGATGAAGAGGATGTAAAAAAGAACTGGGAAAAGATTAAGATGAAAGAGGGAAAAACATCTGTATTAAGTGGTGTTCCTTCTGCTTTGCCTGCTGTTGTTAAAGCAACACGAATACAGGAAAAAGCAAAACAGGTTGGTTTTGAATGGGAACACAAAGAAGATGTTTTTAAGAAGATAAACGAAGAAATGAACGAACTGCAGGAGGCTATTGCAGCAAATGATGCAGCGCACATTGAAGAAGAATTGGGTGACGTGCTTTTCAGCCTGATAAATTATGCAAGATTTACACAAACCGATGCGGAAACTGCATTGGAAAAAACAAATAAAAAATTTATCCGTCGTTTCAGCGAGATTGAAAAAAGAGCAGCACAAAAAGGAAAAATGCTTTCGGATATGACTTTAGCTGAAATGGATGAATTATGGAATGAAGTTAAAAAAGAAAAAAGTTTCTCTTGATCAAGGTTCTACAACAGGCAATTTACAAACACGGTTATTTATTTATTATAGCTGCATGGTTATACACTATTTCTTTTGTGTTTACTAATTATTGGTCTTACAGTTCTACTCCACACAGGGTTCAAAGTTCACTTGAAAAATATATAGCAACACAGGAGAAAAACTTTGAGGACTTATTGCAGGATAATAAAAAAGTACAGGCTATTGTTTATGATACCACTTCTGATATCCGCCAAAATTTAACCGATGAGAAGTTGGGCATCTTTGCTTATTTGATAAATGATCTTGGTAATCCGATAGAAATTTACTGGAACACGTCTCAAATGGCTGTGAACATTTCGGATATTTCGAGACCTGACGGCAATTATCCGGTTCATTATCAGAATGGATTATTCGAATTGTTGAAGCGGTCGGTTTTTGTAAATGGAAAAGAATATGTATTTACCGGTCTTATACCGCTTCACTGGAGTTATTTCATTGATAATAAATATTTAAGAAAGCATTTTGCCGGCGTTGATGGTCTCGAAAAAAATTATTACATCACTTCAGAAAAAGATGCTATTCCTGTTAAAAATAGCAATGGAGAAACAGTTTATTATATTCAGAAAAAATTCAACTCTTTTTCATCTGCACCCGATGCATTATCCATTACTTTAAGAGTAATTGCAATTGTTACTTTTTTGCTGTTCATTAGTTTTTTAGCACAAGAGATCGTTCTGCAGGTAAGATTCTGGAAAGGAGTTGTTTTCCTTGTTGGTTTTATCATTGTACTGCGTGCACTTACTTACAAATTTCCTTTTCCGTTCGATTTTCGAAGTCTCGAACTATTTGATCCTGCTATTTATGCATCAAGTTTCCTGCATCCATCATTAGGTGATCTGCTTGTTAACTCAATACTTGTTTTTCTGGTGGTAATATTTATTCGGTTTGCTAAACCGGATGTGTGGACAAATAAGATCAACCTTTCACCAAAACTGGTAAATATTATAGCTGTAGCTTCATTGTTTTGCTTTGCTTTTTTAACGCTTGAACTCGCAAGCATCATAAGAAGTTTTATTTACGATTCTAAAATATCTTTTGATGTATCTAATTTCTTTGGCCTTAGTTTTTACACGTTCATCAGCTTTGTTATATTCAGTTTTTTAATCCTCGCTTATTATCATCTTTCTTTTTTGATGATGTATCCTGCAAAATCAGCAGGCTATGGTTTATACTGGTCTATTGTAGTAGTTGTGTCATCCGGTTTATTACTTCTTAGTTTTAATATCGGGGAAGTTTCGCTGGGATTAAAGATCGCAGCGCTTATGTGGCTTATCTGTTATATCCTGTTGCTGAACATACGCGAAAGAAAAATGACTTTTGGTGTGTTTAATTCCTCTTCACTTCTTTTGTGGATCATCATTTTTGCTTCTTCTGTAAGTGTTGTTCTTATTGCTCAGAAAAGAAGTTTTGAGATAGAAAAACAAAAAAAGATTGCTGAAAAACTGGCGATGCAAACGGACCCTTACGGTGAAAATCTGCTCAATATTGCAACCACCGGTTTTTCAGGTTTTCTCGATTCCAATTTTAATCGTTTTGAAAATGAATATTATAACAAATACATAAAGGATAGCTTGATAAGCATAAATTTTTCCGGCTATCTGAATAAATATGATACAAGAATTTATACTTATGATCACAACATGCAGCCTTTATATAACGAAGATTCAACTTCGTATCTCGTTATAAAATCTATCATTGATAATTTAAATAATAAAACGCAGGTAAAGGATATTCCGAACCTGTATTATTTTGAAAACAATCCTTCCGGTTTTAGTTATTTATACAATCGCGACATCCGTTCAAACGATTCGCTTCTTGGTTATTTTGTTATTATCATGAAGCCCAAGCAATACAAGAATGAAGCTTTATATCCCGAGTTATTTAAACAGGTGAATGATCTGCAATCTGATCTTAATATTAATTATGCTTTTGCAGTTTACAGTAATTATCATCTGATTAATAATTTTAATGAATATCCATTCGCGGATTCTATCTCTCCAAAACAATTACCTGTTTACGAATTTGAAGAACGCCAAAAAGGTAAGTTTGATGAGCTTTGGTATAAAACAACAGATAACAAAGTGATCATTGTGGTACGTAAGAATACCTGGGTGTACGATCTGCTTACACTCTTCGCTTTTCTGTTCATTACACTTCTTATTAATGTTTTGTTGCTTAACCTGCTCGTCACACTTGTTCGCTCTGGTTTCCGGCGGCAGAAATTGAAACAGCTTTTTGATGTAAACATCAGGGTACAGATACAAACAACTATTGTATTGATAAGCATTTTTTCATTTCTTGTTATCGGTATAACAACCATTTCTTTTTTTATAAGAAGATTTGATGAAAACAATGAAGATCGTTTGAAGAAAGCGATAGAAATGATGACAAATGAAATTGAAGAAGCGGTAAAAAGCCAATTAGTTTTTGATAACCAGATCAATTTGAATGATGTTGGTTTCAATGGCGATCTTGAACATAAGATCATTGATATATCCAATATTCACAATGTAGATGTGAATTTTTATGATGTAAATGGAAATCTTAAAGTTTCAACACAGCCTTACTTGTACAAAGTTTTGAGTGATAAGATGAATCCTAAAGCTTTTGAAGAACTGCATTATAAACATCAAACACAGTTTATTCAAAAGGAATTTGCAGGCGATTTTTCTTATCTCAGTATTTATGAACCGGTAAAAGGTGATAACCATGAAACGATCGCTTATTTAAATATACCTTATTTCAATTCACAGAATGTTTTGAACCAGGAAATATCGAGTTTGCTTGTAACACTTATCAATTTAAATGCGCTGATATTTGTTCTGGCCGGTATTATTGCTTTGTTGTTAACCAATCGCATTACTGCTTCATTTGAATTGATCGGCAATAAAATGAAAGCTATACATTTTGGTGAGAAGAATGAAGAGATCGTATGGAATAAGAATGATGAAATTGGCGTGCTGGTGAATGAATACAATAAGATGGTGAAAAAACTGGAGGAAAGTGCACAGGCTTTGGCAAGAACGGAAAGAGAAGGAGCGTGGCAGGAAATGGCAAGGCAAGTTGCACATGAAATAAAAAACCCACTAACACCGATGAAACTGAGTATTCAGTATCTGCAAAAAGCAATAAATAATGATTCGGCGAATGTGAAAGAGTTGTCTAAAAAAGTAGCAGCGACGCTGATAGAACAAATAGATCAATTGTCGAAGATTGCAAGTGATTTTTCCCAGTTCTCAAACATTGGTAATGTTTATCCTGAAGTGTTCGATTTATCTGAAATTATTGCTTCGCTCATTACCTTGTACGATGCTGATTCAAATATTAATATCAGTTGGACAAAGGAAGAAGGGATTTTCCAGATACTTTCTGATAAAACGCAGATGACAAGATTGTTTACCAATCTTTTTAAAAATGCGATAGAAGCATCTCCTGAAGATGAAAAAGTGATCATTCTTATACATCAATATATACAAGATGGAAACGTAGTTGTTGCAGTTACGGATAACGGCAGTGGCATTGAACCTGCCATGCGGTCAAAGATCTTTGTACCCAACTTTACTACAAAATCTTCAGGTACAGGTTTAGGTTTGGCCATTTGTAAGGGAATTGTTGAAAAAGCGGGTGGTAAGATTTGGTTTGATACTAAAGAAGATGTAGGAACAACATTTTATGTTTCGCTGCCGCTTTTTAACAAGGAAGTAGCAGAATTAAAGATGCAGGAATATTAAAAGGAATAGTGCAAAGATCAATTTTTTTTTAAAAAAAGTTTTCAAAAATTGATTTTGGCGTAGTTCTTGCTTTAAAAAAGATGTTTTTTAAGGGTTTAGGGTTGAAAAAATTGCCCCGGTTTCTACCGGGGCTTTTATTTTTTTGTGGCTATATCTTCAAAGTCTTATTGCAACTGTCGTTTATACATCTGAATGGCATTTTCATAACCCAGGTATAAAGCGTCTGAGATTAGTGCATGGCCGATTGAAACTTCATCCAGCCAGGGAATATGTTGCTTGAAGAATTTTAAATTGTGAAGATCAAGGTCATGGCCTGCATTTAAGCCAAGGCCTAGTTCTTTTGCTTTTTCTGCTGCAGCAATATAAGGTGCAATTGCTATATCCTTATCAGTTGAAAATTGCCTGGCATACCCTTCGGTGTAAAGTTCTACGCGGTCTGTTCCTGTGGCAGCAGCGCCTTCTACCATTGTTACATCCGGATCAACAAAAATGCTCACACGAATACCTGCATCTTTGAAAGTCTTAATAATGTTCGTTAAATAATCTTTATGTGTAATGGTATCCCAACCGTGATCGCTGGTTATCTGGTTCAATGCATCGGGAACAAGCGTAACCTGCTGTGGTCTCACTTCCAGAACAAGGTCAACAAATTTTTGCTCACTGCAATTACCTTCTATATTAAATTCTGTTGTGATGATCTTTTTTATTTCACGAACATCGTTATAACGTATATGCCTTTCATCTGGTCGCGGATGAACGGTTACACCATCTGCACCAAACTTCTGTGCATCTATCGCTGCTTTTACTACATCCGGATTATTGCCGCCCCTGCTGTTTCTCAATGTTGCAAACTTGTTGATGTTAACGCTAAGCTTCGTCATAGTGCTGTCACTTTTTGCAAAGGTACAGATGAAGGTCTAAACACTATTGCAATTGCCAAAGCCTTTGCTCCATAACGATTGAGAACGTACAAGAGTGACGCAACGGAAGCATCATTAAGGCACAAAAACCGGGACTCATAAAAATTATTCCAACTTCTTAGTGCCATGTTTTCGCAGGCTTTTTCCACAATGTAGGAGCGAATAAAAAATAATAAATAAACATCCAGATATCGAAGAAAAGAAAAAATGGAAAAAGGTCGGCTTCGTTTAATTTTTTCATTGCCTTTTGCCAGATGATGGCAAGAATTATAAAACGAACGCCGAACACAGCAAGCGTCATCCACCAGTTAAAAAAAACAAGACATAAGATGAACAGCGGATACACTAAAAGATTGCTGAAAGAATATAATCCAAGCAAAAATTTATGACCGGGTTTGTAATATTTTGCCGTTGTATAATGTCTTGATTTTTGTCGCAGCCAGTCACTCCATTTTGTTTTGGGTTCACTTAAAGTGTGTGCTTCTTTATCAATAACAATGGCTGTATTTTTTTTATTAGCGATCATGTTGATGAACAGGTCATCGTCGCCGCTTGGAATATGATTGATACTTGAAAAACCTTTGTTCTTAAAAAATAATTCACGCCGGTAACTTAAATTTCTGCCTACACCCATGTAAGGCATTCCTGCCAGTGCAAACGAGAAATATTGGAGTGCTGTATGAAATGTTTCGAAGCGAATAAACTTATTCAGCAATCCGTTTTTTTTGTAATAAGCGCCATAACCAAGCACTACTTCAATTCCATTATCGTAGCCATCCTGCATTTTTTTTATCCAGTGTTCACTTGCAGGAACACAATCCGCATCCGTTAATAAAACGATCTCGTATTTAGTAGATTTTATGCCGACAGACAAAGGAAATTTTTTACCTGGAATTCCTTTAGCTTCCTGCGTTAGCGGTATTGGATTTAAATTCTTGAATGACTTTTTAAACTCATCCAAAATAAATTTTGTTTCATCCTGTGAGTTATCGTTTACTACAATTATTTCATGCGTTGTCTTATAATCCTGCACCAAAACACCGGGCAGATTTTTTACAAGATTATTAGCTTCATCCCTTGCGCAAATAATAACAGATACAGGATATTCCTGCGAAGAATTTTTTGCTTTTGGTTTATAGAATGCAAGTCTTCTGAAGAAGAACAAATAATAAAATAACTGGATAAAAATAACAGCGCAAAATATATAAAAGAGTATGGACCAGATGAGTGTAAGATTCATTAAACAAAAGTAATGTTGCGTTATTATACAAATTCCCCAAACATACACATTTTACACGCTTTGAGGTTTTTTTAATTTTTGTTTTCCGGCTGTCGTAATTCTGCTCGTCTTCGTTGTGTCACTCACTTATACGGTAAGTTTTTATGGCAGCAAAATTTATCTCATTACTAACAAATAGATACAGATCTTTTAAAGATTAAAACAAGCAATTATCTTATTAAACAAACACAATAACGACGGCCAATAAAAAGTTGCGATAGCAGAAACAGGTTATCGCCATAGCAACAGCATTAATTTATCAGCTATAGTTCCGATAGTTATAAAATGCTATTGAATAATTTACTATTTTAGACAGCCAAACATTGATGACCTTTGGCAACGGCGTGAACGAAATGTAAAGTGCCTATCTTCACGAATACCGATTTGTTCCTGATTATTATAGTGCTACTTCAAGATCAGAAAAAATAGTAAAAAACGTAATGGAAAACAGAAAAGAAATAATTCTAAGGCGAGCTAAAATTTCTGATCTCGAATTTTTCTTTCAATACCAACTAAATAAAGAGGCTAATTATTTGGCTGCCTTTACTTCAAAAGATTCTAACGACAAAGAAGCATATTTTGAAAAATATACAAAACATCTGAATGATCCTACAATAAATACGCAGACAATTTTGGTTGATAAAACTATCGTTGGCAGTATTGCAAAATTTGAAATGGAAGGACGCACTGAAATTACTTATTGGATAGACAGAAGCTTTTGGGGAAAAGGAATTGCAACAACAGCACTTAAAAAGTTTCTGATCATAGAAAATACAAGACCAATTTATGGACGAGTTGCCTTTGACAATTTTGGTTCGCAGAAGGTTTTAGAAAAATGTGGTTTTGTAAAAGTCGGTGCGGACAAAGGTTTTGCAAATGCTCGGCAGGCAGAGATAGAAGAATTTATTTACAGGCTATCATAAGAATTAACGAGAACAACGACAGCCTTTTATTCATTCATCCGGAAAAATACCAATAACAACCAATACTTTTCAACAACAATCAATTATTGCTGCGGAGAGAGCGGGATTCGAACCTGCGATACAGTTTCCCGTATACACACTTTCCAGGCGTGCTCCTTCAACCACTCGGACACCTCACCAGGTTCTCGACAGCGCCGTGTCTGTCGAGGC
>JAEZRL010000337.1 GCA_023440945.1 Bacteroidota bacterium | reverse complement strand
TCACGGCAAAAACCGTGTGAAAAATAAATTATTTTCAGATGAAACAAGGCATCCATCCCGAAAAATACAAATTCGTAGTTTTCAAAGATATGAGTAACGGTTACCAGTTTTTAAGCCGTTCCACTGCTTCTTCAAAAGAAACTGTCAAGTGGGAAGATGGTAACGAATATCCGCTTATCAAACTCGAAATATCGAATACCTCGCACCCGTTCTATACAGGTAAGAACGTATTGGTTGATACTGCCGGACGTATTGACAAATTCAAAAAACGTTACGAAAAGAAAAAATAATTATACATGTTAGGTACATGAGAATAAAATCCCTCCGGCTCTTCGTCGGGGGGATTTTGTTTATTATCAGGCACTTAATGCTACAATAACTAATTTCGCAAACCAGTAAAGCAACCATTTATTATTATGAGCGAAGAAACAAGCTATCCTAAAGAGAAAATAAAAATTCTCTTTCTTGAAAACATCAGCGACAAGGCTGTTGAACGTTTTAAGCAAAACGGTTATGAAGATGTTAGAAAAATAACCGGCGCTTTAAGCGAAGAAGATCTGATAAAAGAAATCAAAGATGTTCATTTACTGGGCATTCGTTCCAAATCACATATTACGCCTAAAGTTTTAGAAGCAGCAAACAGGCTACAGGCTATTGGCTGTTTTTGCATTGGCGTTAACCAGGTTAATTTGAAAGAAGCCACCAAACACGGTGTTTCTGTTTTTAATGCACCTTACAGCAATACAAGAAGTGTCGCAGAATTAGTTATTGCTGCTTCTATTATGCTTATTCGTCGTATTCCTGATAAAAATAAAGCAGCACATGAAGGCATTTGGATGAAAGATTCCAAAGGCAGTTTTGAATTGCGTGGCAAAACACTTGGCATTATTGGTTATGGAAACATTGGCTCACAGTTAAGTGTATTGGCTGAGGCCCTTGGCATGAATGTTATTTTTTATGACATTGAAACAAAACTTCCTTTAGGGAATGCTAAAGCAAAAAAAAGCTTGAAAGAACTGGTAAGCGAATCTCATATCATTTCTCTTCATGTTCCGGAAACACCGCAAACAAAAAATCTCATCAATAAAAATAATCTCAAATATTTTAAAAAAGGTTCTATCCTTATCAATTATGCAAGAGGCCAGGTGGTTGATCTGGATGAACTTGCAACTTATTTAAAAAATGGAGATCTCGGCGGTGCAGCCATTGATGTTTATCCCGTAGAACCTGAGAAAAACGGGCAACACTTTGAAACGCCTCTGCAGGGATTATCCAATGTTCTGCTTACACCTCATATTGGTGGCTCAACCGAAGAAGCACAACAAAATATTGGTGATGATGTAAGTGCAAAACTTTTCAATTTTCTTGAACGTGGTATAACTTATGGTTCTCATACTGTACCTGCGCTAAGTCTGCCCCCGGTTGAAGGTGCTCACCGCATTTTGCATATTCATAAAAATGTACCGGGAGTATTAAGTGCTATCAATACCCAGCTTTCTAATCATAACATAAATATTGTAGGGCAATATTTGAAAACAAACGATGAGATTGGTTATGTTGTGCTTGATGTAGATAAACGTTTATCTAAACAGGCTCTCGATCTGCTGAAAGATGTAAAGGAAACAATTAAGGTTAGAATGCTATATTGATAAAAGAAGATTGAATGCAAATATTGAAGAAAGTTTTTGTCGATTAATTGAATTGCACGGTAAAAACAGAGCCAACATTTAGTTCGCTTTCCACAGATATTGTTCCGCCTAAAGCTTCTACCTGATGTTTAGTTATGAATAAGCCAATGCCTCTTGCATCGGGATTGTTATGAAAAGTTTTATTCATTCCAAATAAGGAGCTTTTGTATCGTTTCAAGTCAATACCAAGCCCATTGTCTTTAACGATCATAAATTTATGATCGCCTTCCTGGTAAGTTTTTATAATGAGGTGTGGTTTGCGTTCTGGATGCCGATATTTTAAGGCATTGGAAACAAGATTAAGCATAACGCTTTCGAGATAAGCCGGGATATATTCGATACTTGCACAGGCAGTGAAATCATCTTCAATTATCGCATTTGTTTCGTTGATGGTTGGCGTTAAAACATCTTTTACCATCAAAAAAACTTCTTTAAAATAAACCGTTGTTCTTGCCTGTTGTATCTCTGTTTGAATTTTTACAACTTCGTTCAAATGCTTCAAAGTCTGGCTCATGGCTTTTGCCAGCTTGTCTAGATTATCCAGAAAATGTTGCCGGCTTTCTTCATCTTCAGTCTGCTTCAATATCTCTAATATCATCTGAATATTACCGGTATAAGAGCCGAGATTATGCGATACCGTATGTGCAAAAGTGAGCAAACGTTTATTCTGATCTGTTATCAACTTATGCGTTTCCTCTATTTCATGTTCACGCAATTTTTCCAGCGTAATATCCTGCACTGTTACGTGTAAAGCAGTAACATTATTTTCTTTATCAAGAATAGGTTTGCCAACTTGTCTTATCCATTTTGCTTTACCTCCTGGCAGGTCAATATGCACTTCCCGTTCATACCCTTTTTTATTCAAAAGCGCATCGCTGACTGCAACCTGCAATTCATTTCTTGAATCTTTGGAATAATATTGATTGATGATGTCTAAATTCAAAGGTGTATTAACAGGCAATTCATAGATATCGTATAATTCTCGCGATACTTTCATGTTGCCCGTTGCTAGTTCCAGTTCCCATGCACCGGCTTTTACTGTTTTCGCTGTTTGATCCATCAGCGCAACATATTCTTCCGATTCTTCTGCACGTGATCCTTTATTTTTTCTTTCAGTTATGGAACCCGTTATTTTTGCCGGTGAGCCATCTGTATCCAAAAATAATTTTCCTAAAAGTTCGAACAGTGTATAAGACTTGTCTTTGCACTGCAGGCGTATCATCAGGTGAAGCGGACCGTTTGTTTTAAGTATTTCTTCAACTGATCGTATCATTTTCATCCTGTCGTCAGGATGCAATAAATTATAAATAAAGTTGAAGTTAGAGGCTTCTATTTCTCCGGGTTGATAACCCAAAAGTGAATACAATTCATCCGACCAATATTGTTTATCGGTTTTAAGATCCCAGCTCCATATACCTGTTTTTAAAATATCAAGAACGGTTGCAACACTTTCATTGATCTTTTTTATTGCGGCATCTTCTTCAATCGCAGAAGTGATATCAATATGACAACCGATCATTCGAAGTGCATGACCTTTATAATCCCAGCTCACTACACGTCCGCGACAAAAAAGATAAACCGTTCTTCCTTCTTTGTGTAAATACCTTGCAAGATATTGATAAGGAAAGGAACCCTTTGAAGCAACATGTTTTTGATAAATATTTAAAACAAGCGGAATGTCCTCTTTAAAAATAAGCTGCATCCATGCATTAGGTGCATCAGGTATTTCATAGTCCTCATACCCAAGCATCCTTTTAAAAGAAGGGCTTATATATTCTTTTCTTTCTGCTATGTTCCAATCCCAATAACCAACCAAGCCTTGTTCCGCCAGGCTATAATTGTTGTCAGGGTTGTATTCTTCCATCATAGGGTGTACTTGAAAAAGAAGATTTACGGATTAAGTTTGATTAAGAAACCGAAACGGGTAAATGTATATTTTTTTTGCAAAACATCATCCGTCTTGTTTTTTACAGCAAACTCCTGTTCATTTTCTTCGGGTTATTTTGGTGGTTGAAAGTAGAAAGAAATTAATATGAATAATCAGTGATGGAAGAAATCTTTCATGAATGCGCGGTTTAAACTCGTAAAAGAGAAGGAGAAGAATTGATAATGAAAAATACATTTATTATATGCGGCACCTCACACATTATTTCTGAAATATTTTATGGATTTTTTATTGATCATGCATCTCAAAAAGTAACAGCGGCGCTCTGTTGAAGCTCACAAATTCTTCAACCAAAAAAATCATTTTTATGCTTCCCAAAACCATTTTACAGAGCGATCTGTTAGACATTCTTTTTGATAACAGGAACAAAGAATATGGTGCTTATCAGTTACGTAAAGAATATTCAAAACGATTGCTTATCGCTTTATTGCTTGTTATTATGCTTGCCTTTATTGTTGTAGTTTGTTTACAGTTTTTTCCTGATAATAAAAACAATACAAATTCACTTTTTATTATGAAGGAAGAGTTGCATTTAACTCCCCTTGATCTTCAACCTGAAATTCCAAAGCCGAAAGAGGAAAAAAAGATGCATGCCATCAAACCTAAGGCTTCCGTAAAACTTGTAAGTAATATTGTGCTGGTAAAAAATAGTACCGAACTGATACCAACTATTAAAGCGCTTGATAGCTCTATTATTAGTAACATTAATCTAGATGGTCCTGCATCTGTTGATGAAGTAAATCCGCCTGTTTCCAACACTACAAGCTCAGGTAAGGAGACGATAAATGAAGCAGTACCCGAAACTCCTTCAGGTCCTTTAGTGAAAGCTGAAATAATGCCACACTTTCCGGGAGGGATTAATGCTTATTTTAAATTCCTTCAGCGAAACTTAAAGCAACCCGATGATCTTTCAGAAGGACAAAAAATATTGGTGAAAGTTCGTTTTATTGTTCAGGCTGATGGGAATATATCTAACATTGAAATTATTCAAACAGGAAGGAAGGATCTGGATGAGGAAGTGTTGGGTGTTATGCGACGGATGCCAAAATGGATACCCGGCGTCCAAAACGGAAGAAATATAGCGGTGTATTTGCAGCAACCTGTTACTTTCGTGCCCGCTCAATAGAAAATTTAATTAATTTGCTTCGCACCTTTAACTATTGTTAGTGGAACAAGACTACAGGAACAGAACCCGCAAAAGCTTTGCAGTAATGCGCACCATTTATAACCTTACAATGGCTGTACTTATATTAGCAATGGCGGTGGTAATGTTTTGGGGCGATAAGTTTAACAATGATTTTATTGATAACATTGTATCAGAACTTGATCCTCTTATCCGATATTTGTTTGGAGGTCTTTGTTTATTGTATGGCGGTTTCAGGTTATACAGAGGCATAAAGCGTGAATATTGATAATGATAAAGATGAATGAAAAGATAAAAAGTTTTGTTGCCTTTGCGATAGTCATTTTTTTTATTTCCGCTTGTGGAGGGAAAAAAGAAGAAGTGTACGATACGCCGATAAAAGGAACAATTAACATAAGTGTAGACGAAACCTTTAAACCTGTAATATCCGAAGAAATCAAAGTGTATGAATCATCTTATCCCGATGCGCATATAATTGCAGAATACAAACCACAAGCTGATTGCTTGCGTGATCTGCAAAAAGACAGTACGAGAATGGTGATTGTTGCAACAGGTTTAACATCAGGTGAAGCAAAGGCTTACGAAAATAAACTATCTTATCGGCCCAAATATGATGTGTTAGCTTACGATGCAGTAAGTGTAGTTATTAATATTGCTTCTCCTGACAGTGTTTTTACAATAGAGATGTTAAGAAAATTATTAACAGATTCATTACAGAACAAAGAAGCAATTGTAGATGGAAGCAATGCAACAAGTACCGTAAAGTATCTGCAGGATTCTGTATTAAGAGGTAATCCTTTTGGTTCAAATGTAAGGGCGGCGGAGGGAAGTAAGGCTGTATTAGATTATGTATCAACGCATATTAATGCAATTGGTTTTGTTGGATCAAGCTGGATTGGTAATGATGAAGACCCCGAACAAATGGCGTACAGAAAAAAAGTTCGTCTTGGTTTGGTGGAATGTAAATCATGCGGAAGTGATATATTCGCAAAACCTTCACAAGCAACCATTATGTATGGGCAGTACCCGTTGGTACGTCCTTTGTATTATATATTAAAGGAAAACAGGACGGGTCTCGGAAGCGGATTTGTGAATTTTATGAGTTATGAAAGAGGCCAGTTAATATTTAAACGAGCTCTTTTGGTACCCGCTAAAATTGACTTCCGCATTCGAAAAGTTTTGTAAAAAATCATTTATTTTTCTTTTTAAAAAAACAAGAACTAACGATTATTAAACTGTTTAAAAAATCAGGACCATGAAGAAAACCGTTTTTACGATTATGGCTCTCGTTTTCGCTGTTGCTTCCACCATGGCACAAAGTGTTGACGATGGCATAAAAGCCCTTTACTACGAAAAAACTAAAACCGCTGAAAACATTCTTCAGCAAGCGGTGAACAAGAATTCAAAAGATGCTCAGGCTATTTATTGGCTGGGCCAGGCTTACATTCAGGATGAAAACGTACAACAAGCACAGGCTTTATATCAGAAAGCATTGAATGATGGCATCAACGATCCCTGGATATGGGTTGGAATGGGTAACATTGATCTTTGGAATGGAGATGTAAATGCTGCAAAGCAAAAATTTGAACAAGCTATAACCGCCACAACCGCTACAAGAGGAAGAAATAAAGGAAAACCTAATCCTCAAATCCTTGATGCCATTGGTCGTGCTAATGCGCAAGGACCAAGTAAAATGGGTGATCCTCAGTATGCAATTGAAAAATTAAAACAAGCAAAAGAATTAGATCCTCAGAATCCCGACATTGATATTAATCTTGGTATCAACTATCTTAAGTTAGGGCCAAATTATGGCGGACAAGCAGTGGAAGCTTTTAGAGATGCTACTACATTAGATCCAAAATATGCTGCAGCATATGCCCGTATAGGAAGAGTTTATCAAAGCCAGGATAATACACAATCAATGAACGAATGGTATGGAAAAGCGATTGCTGCTGATCCAACTTATGCCCCTGTTTATTTCAATTATTTCGATTATTACAGAAACCGAGATGTGAATGCAGCAAAAGAGTTTTTGGATAAATACGTAGCAAACTCCGACCAGGATTGTAAAACTCAGGCTTATGTTGCTGATTATTTATTCCGTGCAGGTAAGTACCAGGAATCTATTGCTAAAATAGACAGTATGGCAAATGGTGATTGTAAAACCTTTCCCGGCATCAATCTGTTGTATGCTTATAACTATAACCGTTTGGGTGACTCAACAAAAGCATTACAAGCTATGCAAACATTTTTTCAAAGTACACCGGAAGCTGGAAGAACACCTGATCAATATGTATTGGCCGGAAGAATTTTTTCAAGTGTGAGTGGCAATGAAGATTCTGCTGTTAGTTATTTGCAAAAAGCAATGGAACTGGATACGGTTGCCAAAAATAAATCACGTTATATAGATAGTATCTCCGCGATTTATAAAAGAACTAACCAACCACAAAAAAGATTAGAGTGGGTAAAGAAAAGCTATAAACTGGCTAACCCTCCAACAAACAGGGATGTGTACGATTTGGCTGACGCAGCTATGAATGCTGATAGCCTTGTGTTAGCAGATAGTATGTATGCAAAATATGAAAGAGATTATCCTGATCAGATATACGGTTATATTGGTCGCGTAAAAGTTGCGCAGGCAATGGATACAACCGGAGCACAAGCTGTTGGTCCTATTAATGATTATATCAACTTCTTGATGAAAGACACTACCAAAAATGGTGCAACCATTGCATATTATCACGCAATATTAGGTGGCTATTATGCGAATGTTGTAAAGAATTTGGACAGTTCGCTTAATGAATTTAATATGGCTGTTCGTTTTGATCCTTCCAATCAACAATACCAGCAATATCAAAAATTGTTGCAGGATGCTTTAGATAAACAGAACAATCAAAAAAATAGTCCGGCAAACAAACCAAAATCGGGTGCTAAGTCATCTTCAGGCGCCAAAAAATAAAAGAAGATAAATCAATAGAAAGCTCCTCTCAAAAAGAGGAGTTTTTCTTTTAGGGTTTACGCTTATTTTTGCACAACAATTATACAAGATGGATTTGTTGAATGTCCTTTTACAGATAAAACCAACAGGCAGTGCCACAGATTATTTTCCTATCGGCGTTCAATTGATATTTGCTGCAGGGTTTGTAGCAACAATGATCGCTGTATCGCATCTCTTAGGCCCTAAAAGAAAAACCAGCGATAAGCTCGAAAATTTTTCCAGCGGTATTGAATCGCATGGTGATGCACGGCAGCCTATGGCTATCAAATACTTTCTTGTTGCCATCCTTTTTGTATTATTCGATGTTGAAGTTATTTTCTTCTATCCTTATGCTATTAATTTCCGGGAATTAGGATGGACTGGATTTGGTACAGTGCTTTTGTTTGTCGCTTTCTTTCTCATTGGGTTTGTTTATATTGTTAAGAAAGGTGCTTTGGTCTGGGAAGACTAATTAATTTGAACAATTATAGAAGGAATACTGCACTTTAACCTTCAAGGCAGCATTAATTGTGCTTTTTATTTGCCATTTAACTAAGGTAAAGAAGGGAATCACCTATTGTTCTAATGATCTAAGTAAAGCAAAAAGGGCTGGTTTACTACGAAAAAGAGCTGTCTTTTTTAGACAGCCCTTTTCAAAGTTTTAAAGAGTTTAAGGTTGAAAAATATTCATGCTATTTTCCGTTCTTTATCTTGGACGAACTTTTACATCAGTTATCCCTACGTTTACCTCTCTGCCTCTTTCAACAACAGGTGTCCGAGTATATTGAAGCATCCATTCATAAATATTCATATTATCTTCCCTGTAGTTAGGGTTAGTTGCCTTAGCCCAGCAATCATGCTCTGCAACACCTTTAAAGATGGTCATTTTAGTAGTGGCCGCAGGTGCTATCGATTGAATTGTATTGATGAGATTTACAGTATTAGAGGATGATACTACGGGATCATATTGATTGTGAAAAGCCCATATAGGTAAACTACCATCGGAAGCAATGTTTTTTGCATTTGCTACATTTTTACTGCCACCTGCCTCAGCCATTGTTACCACTGCCGCAGCTTTAGTTGGATAGGCAGCGGCAAATGCTGCAGTTGCACCCCCACCAAGGCTTAATCCCATAACATATATCCTTGATGTATCAATGCGATAGTTTTTAACTGCATAATTGATCATGGCGTTTACATCACTTGCTGCAGGATTCTTTTTAAACTGAGGGGCAACAACGAGAAATGAAAAAGTACCGGATTGGGTGGTGAAGGATTTTGGAAATGTACCTTTCTGAATAAGTCCAGGGACAGAATTTCTTGCGATCTCGTATAAATCACTCGTTCCGTTACCTAAGCATTCAATACCTGCGAGGGATACCAGCAACGGATAATTTTCATTTGTATTTGAGTAACCCTCCGGCTTATAAAGTAAGTACCCTCCGATATTTTGTACTACATTTATATGTAACGCCTCCAGGTTCTTGATTTGGGCATTTGATTTAAGATTGGATGAATCTTCAAGACTAACTGCTGTTTCTTCAACAGGCAATGGTGTAGTTTCTAACTCTTTTGAACAAGATAATAAGGAACAGCTCAATAATGCTGCTGCAACCACTGTTACAAGGTTTTTCATGATCTTTTGGATTTTTGATATTGGATATTTGAATTCGAATTCAGAAGCAAAATTAGATGCACAGATAGTGCAAAAGAAGTGTTTAAGTAACTCTTCATTCACATTTAAACGTGTATTAATTACACGTTTAAAAAAAGCAGATAATCAATTATTTACTATTTTGTAAGGCCTTTTAATTTCCTTAAATTTTTAAGCGTTTATTAGGCTGATTTTTTTATATTTTAATAAATTAAAAGTGGGGCGCAGACCGCTTTTTTTAGCGCTCTTGGTTCTTTTGCTATTACATTAAATGAGCTCTTGCAGCATTTCAATAAGAATATACTTGCTTCAACATTGCCTTCACCGAATATTCGTAATATTTCATCATAATTAAATATCTTCAACCATTGCTAATCAACAACTTTTGCTATGCCTCATTCACGACGCTATTTTATTAAACAAACTACGCTTACATCTGCAGGTGCTATTTTAGGCGCCAGTGCTTTTAGTGCATCAAGTTATAAACGGATAATAGGATCTAACGACCGTGTAAGAGTCGGTGTTGTAGGCTTTTCAGACAGGCACCGAAGCTCACACATGCCTTGTTTTATGAACCATTATAAAGAATTAAATTTCGATGTGGTAGCAGTATCAGATATATGGAACAGGCGCAGGGAAGAGGGTGCAGCTGCATGGAAAGAAAAGATGGGGCACGATGTAACAGCCTGCCGCAACAACGAGGAAATGTATGATAAGAAATTGGTAGATGCGGTATTTATCAGTACTGCCGATTTTCAGCACGCTATGCATGCTAAAGAAGCAGTGGAAGCAGGTTGTGATGCTTATGTAGAAAAACCTTTTGCAGAAACAATGGACGACAACCGAGCTGCTCTGAAAGCTATTAAAGCCACCGACCGTATTGTGCAGATAGGCTCACAAAGAAGAAGTGGTACAAACTATTGGGCAGCATACGATTTCATTAAATCGGGGAAATTCGGACCTATTACCATGGTACAACTTACCTGGAATGTTAACCAACCGGGGCGTTGGCGTCGTACAAACGTTGTGCCCTTGCTAAAAAAAGAAGATACCGATTGGAAGCGTTATTTAATGAATCGTCCGAACGACACATTCGATCCAAGAAAATATCTCGAGTTTCGCCTGTTCTGGCCCTATTCATCCGGTTTGCCCGGTCAATGGATGAGTCACCAGATAGATACAGTGCACTGGTTTTCAGGCTTGCCGCATCCCCGCAGTGCTGTAGCTAATGGAGGTATTTATAAATGGAAGGATGGAAGAAGGAACTGGGATACCATTACGGCTGTTTTTGATTACGGTCCGCTTAATGATCTTTCTACCGGCTTCCAGGTATCCTTTGCCTCAAGGATGCATAATGGTGATGACGATCCTACTGAAATTTATTACTCCAATGGTGGTGAGTTAAATCTCGATACCAATAAGGTTTCGCCCAAGGGAGGACTGACAGCGAAAGCGGCATCAGCAATGAATATGGAGGCAAATCTCTTACCAGAAATAGCCCTTGAATCAAAAGAAAAGGTGGTTACTTCTGCTAATACAGGTGGCGATTCACTCACTTCCAATCACATCCGCAACTGGATGGAGTGTGTACGCAGTCGTAAGCAGCCTAATGCACCAGTTGAAGCAGGATATGCCCATGCCATAGCAGTTATAATGGCTAATGCTGCCGCTCATACAGGTGCTAAAGTAACGTTTGATGAAGCTAAACAAGAGGTGATGGCTAATGGAAAACCGTTTAAATACTAGTACTGGTTTTAAAAAGTGCCTCACAAAAGCAAATTTTAATTTATAAAAAAATATAACTTTCACTGCCCTGTTTATGTTTACAAAAAAAATAGCTGCTGTTCTATTAGCAAGCCTTCCGGTGGCATTCGTGTGTGCGAAAAAGCAGGAAATGGTCCAGGTAACGCAGGATGCAAATACAAAGAAGATAACCGTTACTATTGGCGGCCGCCCATTCACCACTTTTTTGTACCCAGATACTTTAGAAAAGCCTGTTCTTTTTCCTATAGCTGCTGCCAACGAAACTATTATTACGCGTGGCTTTCCATTAGCTAAACGTTCCGGCGATCCTACGGATCATCCACATCATCTCGGTCTCTGGTTCAACTTTGAACGGGTGAACGGACTTGATTTTTGGAATAACTCCTATGCCATTCCCAAAGAAAAAAAAAATCGCTACGGTTGGATAAAAACAGACCGTATACTTGAAACAGGCAGCGGACAAAAAGGCACTTTATCTTATCATGCTAACTGGACCAACCAGGCAAACGATATATTACTCGAAGAAGTTACTCACTTTTATTTCAGTGGGGATGAAAACAAGCGCATTATAGACAGGATAACAACTTTAACTGCGGACACCACTGTTCTTTTTGAAGATGCTAAAGATGGCATGCTCGGCTTACGCGTTGCACATGAGTTGCAGATACCATCAAAAGAAGATGAGAAATACGCTGATGATAAAGGCAATATAACCGTGGTGAAAGGCGGAAACGATACCATTGCTAACGGTAATTATCTTACAAGTGAAGGCAAAACCGGGAATGATGCGTGGAGTACACGTGCAAAATGGTGCAAGCTGTATGGAAAAATGGGTAATGATTCAATAAGTGTTACCATTATAGATCATCCAGCCAATACAAACTATCCTACTTTCTGGCATGCACGTGGTTACGGCCTGTTTGCGGCAAATCCTTTAGGCGAAAATATTTTTACAAATGGCAAAAGCGCTAAAAATTTGAAACTGCAAAAAGGAGAATCTGTTACATTCCGCTACCGCATTGTTATTCAAAATGGAAATATAACACTTTCATCTCATCAAATAGATGCTTTGGCAGATGATTTTGCCAGCGAAAAATAGATGCTGAATGATAAGGCGAACTTTCCCG
>JAEZRL010000307.1 GCA_023440945.1 Bacteroidota bacterium | reverse complement strand
TATACAACCGTCTCCTCAGGCTGAGGCGTTGTAGCAGCATAACCATTTTGAGCAAGCATTTCGCCCATTTGTAAATAAGCGTTATTATCAGCAGGCGCCCAGGTTGCCAATCCATCCACATAACGGTTAAACATGCAAAAGGCTGCAGCTATCAGTACCGTATCATGTATTTCTTTATCTGTAGCACCGGCGTTTCGTGCTGATTGTACATCTTCAGCCGTAACATTTTTACCTCCATTTTGTACCTGCTTTGCGATTTGCAGCAAAGTTCTCAGCTTATCAGAAACAGGTGTTTCCTGTAAATCTTTCTTGATGTCATCAATTAAAGATACGCCTGCATTGAGATGAGCTGCGGCAACAGCAGCATGAGTGGTATGACAAAAATGACAATCATTCCAATGCGAAACAGATGCAGCGATTATTTCTCTTTCACCTTTGGTGAGAGTGGATTCGGCAGTAAGTAAAACCTCCGCAAGATCGTTTAAGGGCTTAGCGGTCTCAGGACTATAGTGCAATAGGCCAACAATACCGGGAAGGTCTTCATTATTTAATTTTATATGTGCCATTATTTTTTGAATAAATGATGAATTAATTTAGAAACGGTAAGCAAATCCTGTATTGATAGCGTAATCTGCAAAAGCAGCATCGCCGCGAACAAATTTGCCGAAGGTGATACTGTTCGCTTTGTCGGTAACACTTTGCGTTCTGTTACGTACAACGGCTACAGGAACAGAAGCAAAAAAGCTCCAATGTTTTACAGAATAAGTGGCTGTTGGTTCTACAGACCAGATGTATCCCGGTCTTCTGAAGTCACCACTTCCACCAACAAGGTCATGCACAGGAATGCCTTCCAGTCTTGCACCTGCAGAAACAGCAAGCCCTTTTACATTGTTGAAAGAGTAATTAAAACCGGCACGAAACATATACTGGTCAGGAACACTCATTATTGACTCATTGGCCAATGTTGGTGACAAAGTTTCGCGGTAAGTTCTTACACCATTTTGTTCACGTGGATTGATGAGGTAATAAAAGTTACCATACATACCGAAGTTGCGACTGAAATTATAAAACGCATTTACTTCTGTAGTAAAACCAGTGCCGCCATCACCCAATTGAATAGATTGGTCAACAGGACGTAACTCTTTTGTTCCGTTAGGACCAACATTATACCAGTAATCTTTATAATTATAATCACCGGTTGGTAATTTAATACCCAAGCCAAGCTGAATATTTGCACGATAACTTTTCTGTGGGTCAAGAAGCCAGCGATAAGCTGCAATACGAATATCACCTACACCAAAACTATGCATACTATGCCTTTCTTTCTTAATGTATGTTCCATTAACCAATCCATGTTCATATAAAGATGAACGTGTATTTGCAAGAACCGGAACATCAATGGTTACAGACCACCTGTCGCTGATAATTCTTGTTAATGCAAGATCGAAACTTGTCTGATGATTGATCACTTCAGAGTTATCAACAAGTCTTTGTTTATTTTCTTCTGTCCCGGAAAAATGACGGAACGATTTAAAATAACGCATGCTTGTAGAAAATTGCCAGGCACTATGGTTATTGCTATCCATTGGATGAGCTAAAATACCGGCAGAACCATCACTTTTGATAGCTACACAACCTTGTGCATTGATGGTAGTAGAAATGGTAACAGCAACAGCTATTACGATGAGTATGAGCAGAATCTTTTTCATAAACAGTTAGTTTGAAGGATTTTTTGTCTTGTTTTCGTTTTGTTTTAGGCCTTTTTCATTTTCAGGCGCTGTAAAATAAGCTGACCAACTTTTACGCCTTGTTCATTGCCAATGTCGCAGGAATGTTTGTAATGAATACCTCCATACACTCTTGACATACCGGCTTCTTTTGCTGCTTCACGAACAGAAGTAAATGAGCGATTTGGGATGCCAAATTCAAGTTCTGAAGTATCCGTGTAGGAAACATTATCACCAAAATAATGCGTCATTATCTCTGCTGCTGCTGCTGAGATCACAGCGTGTCCGCTTGTATATTCGGGAAAAGGAGGAGTTTGAATATAAGGCTTCCAGTCAGGATCGTAATATTTGTTTATTACTGTTTCAGGACGAATATAATTGCTGCGATATTTTTCATCCCAGCAACAAATAAATCCATCAAACAAAGCGATAGAAGTTTCGGTATAAGCTGCAACAGTGGTAGGAAAATCAGCATTCTTATCCTTAGCAATAATGCCTACAATATTCATCCAGTGGCCGCCGGGAGAAAACTTTTTGGTGCCATACATAACATGGCCCACAACATTTAATTTGAAAGGATTATCATCCCAAAAATCGGCCATGTGTTGTTCATCAGGTGTTAAACTGTCGCCCGTATTCTTAACCAGCATCAGGGCTTTGTAATAATCACTTGATTTGTTCATAGGCTCGTATTTTGGTGGACGAACCGGTTTGAATTGTGAACATGAATCAAGAACAAGAGGCCGTATCTCCATCCAATGTGGCTCAAGTGCCTGCGAATACATAGGCGGTGTTGGCACCCAACGGCCATCCTCGGTTGTTACAGAATATTTACTGGAAGAACGTGTTTGAGCATAATTATCACCCTTACTCCAGCTTAAAATACTGTCTGCAACGATATCTGCATAAGCAACACTGCCTTTGAAAATAGAAGAAGGCATACCGGAACTGTCGGCTACGCGTTTCAATTCATCGGTATATGTACCCATGCTTCCTTCGGGGAAAGTAACTGCGTTACCAACTTTACAAAAAGCAAGCATAGCGGCAAAAGGAAAATCAACTTTTGAAGGATCCGCAGGTTTTGGTATGGGATGAAGACCTCTAACCTGTCCGGCTAAAGACTGAAAATCATCGTTGCCCGCCGCTATCACTTCATAAGCTGCAATATTTGCATAGGCATAATTACGTGAAGCAATCATTGGAGGAAAATTATTCTCGAGCACCACTTCATTCAGCTTCTTCACTGTTTTAGAATACAACAAAGGATCATGCATAACCTTGCCATAATCTTTGTGCTCACATGCTGCTAAAAACAACATTGCAGCAAGACCGAAAAATATCTTATTCATTTTTTAAGGATAATTATTGTAAGCAAAAACTCAATGCATTAAAATGCATAGGAATAAACATAATACCATCATTACTAACATGAAGCGTTGCTTACTTCGGGAGGTTGTGCAGGCGTAGTAGAAATGCCTTGCAGAAGTGAAAGAATATTTAGTGGGTCTTCATATAAAATAAGGGAGTGAAAAGAAAGTGTTTGGTATTGTATGCGATGATCATCATAATCGCTAACTACATGCTTGCTGAAATTCGTATTTGAATGATCACTTTTTTTGGAGGAGCTATTCTGCATTAAATCATTCGCATATTTAAAAAACTCGTCTTTGGCCGTTTGAATCTGCATCTTTTCTTTATTCGGCAAACACCAATAGATCATCTCACCATCTTTATACATGCGTTTTACATAACGGTAGATTTTACCGTTCATTGTAATTTCACCATCGGTACGTTCCTCTTCTTTCCAGTTTGTTTGATAAGGTAAAGACAAAGGCAGTTTTATAGTAACAAGATCACTTTCATTATACGCATCTTTATCTAAAACAGCCTCAAGGCGATTATCAGATAAATGTTGTGCATAAGAAAAAAGTAACTGGTAACCTGCAAGATTAAACAGGAACAGGGCAAGCAGAAATATGGAAGCCAATTTTTTCAAGCAGTTACAAGATTAAGAAATATTTTAGAAAAAAACCAAATTTCAGAAACACGTCTTTTTGGGTTAAGACAACAGGTTCTACAATAATGTTGCTTCAAAAGCTGTAGAATTATCATTTTACACAAAGGCTTCAGGCGCTCAAAAGTGTGAAACACCTGAATTTCAAATTTTAATTTTCCCTGTTCAATTATAAAATCTTATTATCTCTACACTTGTACTTTTGAAAATTGTTATACAATATTCAACTTTTAGTTTATGAAAATATTTTTTTCTGTTTGCCTCGGCGGTGCTGTTGGCTCTTTTCTGCGTTATGTTGTTTCGGCTTTACTGGTTCGCGGTTCTGCACACAGTTTCCCGTTAGCTACTTTTACCGTTAATATCATCGGTAGTTTTTTAATAGGATTATTCTTTGCCATGACGCAGCGTTACGAATGGTTTTCTCCTCAACTCCGGTTATTTTTCATTACCGGTTTCTGCGGCGGATTAACTACTTTCTCCACTTTTGCTTATGAAAATCTAAGCTTACTGCAATCAGGGAATATTACGCTTTTTATTGCTTATTCCGTAGGAAGTTTTGTGCTTTCTATGCTCGCTGTACTTGCAGGTATCTATGTGCTGAAGTTTTTTTAAATGCTATATTTTCTGGCACAGCTTTTAGGATAATTACGAAAAGATTTTTATGAGCAGAAAGATACAGCTGAACTGGTGGCAATTGGCATTAGCAACTGCAGCAGTTTCATTTCTTGGAAGTTTAGCGGCAAGAAATAATAAACAGCAGCGAAAGTTGTACGAAAAGGAATTAAAACAAGCTCCCTGGGCTCCACCGACATGGTTGTTTGCACCGGCATGGATGCTCAATAATTTCTTTTTACTGATGGGTTTGCAAAAATTATTGCAACAGGAAGATATTCCCTCCCGGCAAAAATTACTTATCCTGCAAGCTTGTATCTGGCTTATCTTTTTTTCTTTCGGTTATGTGTATTTCAAAAAGAGAAGCCCCTTACTTGCAGCAACATGGACAATAACTGACGCTGTATTAGCCACAACCAGTTTTATCATCACTAATAAAGAAAATAAACATATCTCTTACACCTATCTACCTTTGGTTGTTTGGACAAGTTATGCAAGCACCGTTGCTGTTTACCAAGCTTTAAAAAATCCTGATCCGGCGCTTAATATTCATGCTCTTTTGTAAAAATGTTTAAACGATCATTCTTTTATAACATTCATCCCAGAAAAAAACCTTTTGTAAAAAATTATTTTTTTATTTTATCTCAGCTCCTATTCTTCCCGTTTATACTCTTTTTTTCACAGTTCATCAGGCTGAATGAACAATTTGTGCTGCCTGCCTCCATTTGGATATTAAAAAGATGGTAATTTGTAGGTAACTATAATTATGAAGGAAGTGATAAGGTTACCTCAATATACAAAAAAGGATGTGTGGATATTTGCATTTGTGATGCCTTTTGTGGTTATGCTAGTAAACGTGATGCTGTTTGATGGAGCATATTTTACAAACACACAATTGTTTCTTGTTTCAACCTTAATTGTACTGCTTGTAAAAGGTTTTACGTGGATGTTGTTCACTTTCGTCGCCGTAATTCTGCGCAACCGTTTTCCTGCCGACCGGGACATAATGAAACGCAACTGGATAAGTATTTTCTTTTTTGCATTGATTGGTTCTTTAAGTTATACAGCTATTTTCTATGGATATGATTATTTCAAAATATTCAATTACAGTTTGAACGAAAACCGTTACCAGGTCGTTCTTATCGTTGGCGTTGTACTGAATATTTTCACCACTTTTCTCCACGAAGGCATTTCCGGTTTTGAAAAGTGGAAAGCCACTTTAACCGAAACGGAACAACTGAAAAAAGAATACATGCAGAGCCAGTTGCTTGGCTTGAAAAGCCAGATGAATCCGCATTTTCTTTTCAACAGTTTAAACTCTTTATCCAGCCTTATAAGTGAAGATCCGGAAAAAGCAGAAATTTTTTTGAATGAGATGAGTAAAGTGTACCGTTATCTTTTAAGAAACAACGAAGAACAGCTTGTAGATCTGAGAACTGAATTGCAATTCATCCGCTCGTATTATCATATCATCAGCACAAGATATGGCGAAGGAATAAAATTAAATATAGATGTTACAGAAGAACAAATGCACATGCTTATTGCACCATTAACCATTCAAATTTTATTCGAAAATGTTTATACAAGAAACAGCATCAATAAAAGTGATCCTTTGGAGATAACGATCAGATCATTGCCGAACGGATGGCTGCAGGTAAAGAATAATATCCAGCAAAAGATCATTCATATTGATAATAATTACGAACCGGGCATCGAAAACATTATTAAGAAAGTAAAACTTTTGTGCAATAAACAAGTGATGGTAAGAAACAGCGGTTCGTACCGGTTTGTAGAAATTCCCCTGATCCATCAAAAAGAAAAACAATGGGCATAAAAGATATGTTTATAAAACCGGCAAAAACGGAATGGCTATCATTCCTTATCTGCATGCCTGTTCTTGCATTTCTATTGAACAGCTTATTGTTCCAGGACAGGTTATGGAGCGACAGGGATGTTTGGTTTCTGTCCTATCCTATTGTTTATATACAAGGCTTTGCTTCCTGGTATCTACACATCGCAGTCATGCACTGGCTGCGTATAATTTTTCCGGATATAAAACAAACAATTCGTCGTTTGCTTATCCTATTTGTGTTGCATGTTGTGCTTACTTCTCTAACTTTTGCCATGCTTTTTTATGGTTATGATGCCGTTGATTTTCTTAACTATCAACTTGATCTCAGCCAGTTTGAAATAGCTTTGTTAGTAGCATTAGCTTTAACTATTGTTACTACCACTATTTGGGAATCCGATTACACCATTCGTAAATGGAAAGACAGTCTTGCAAAAAAAGAACTGATGCAGCATGTGGCATTGCTAAACGAATTTGAAACATTAAAAGGCCAGGTAAATCCACATTTTTTATTCAATTGTTTCAATACTTTATTATCACTGATAACAGAAGATACAAAGAAGGCAGAATCTTTTTTAGATGAATTAAGCAAGGTTTATCGCTACCTGCTACAAAACAATGAAGAAAGCCTTTCATCACTTCAGAACGAAATAAAATTTATCCGCTCTTACCTGCAATTACTATCTACACGTTATGGCGAAGCATTGCAATTTGAAATTGAAGTGGATAAAAGATATGAACATTATATGCTGCCGTCGGTTAGTTTGCAACTGTTGGTAGAAAATGCGGTGAAGCATAACATCATTACAAAACAAAGTCCTTTATCCATTGATATTTTTACCACAGAAGGCAATAAACTTATTGTTACCAACAACCTGCAGAAAAGAACGGTTAAAACCAGTTCAAGTAAGATCGGATTGAAGAATATCAGGCTGAAATACGAGTTGCTTAAACAACCGGGTTTCCAGGTGCTGGAAGATGATAAAAACTTCACAGTTGTGCTTCCTTTAATGTGGAATCAAATCAATACTATCAAAGTAAATCTGCTTACAAAACAAAAGGAAAATATTTCGAGATAAATTCAAACGCACATGAAAATTTTAATTGTTGAAGACGAAGATCTTGCAGTAAAAAAAATAAAAAAAACACTGAATGAAATTGAGGCATCATCAGATATTATTGGTGTAACAGATAGCATTCAGTCAACCGTTAGCTGGCTGCAGCAAAATGAGCAACCCGAACTTATATTGATGGATATTGAATTATGCGATGGCCAAAGTTTCGAAATATTCAATCGCATTAAAGTAAAAAGTCCGGTTATCTTCATCACTTCGTATGATGAATTTGCTTTAAAAGCATTTAAAGTAAACAGCATTGATTATTTATTAAAACCGATTCAAAAAGAAGACCTCGAAACAGCGCTCCAAAAGTATGACCGTCTCAAAAATATTTATACAGAGGATAAACCCACTAACGGCTTCAATCTTGAAAATCTTGTAAAAGAATTACAACAGAAACTTCAGTCGAAAGAATATCGCAAACGCTTCTTGGTAAAGAATGGACAAAAACTTGTTTCGATAGAAACAGACGAGATCGCTTATTTCTTTAGTGATGGAAGATTAAATTTTTTCAAAACTTACGATAATAAAAAATTTGTGGTTGATTATACGATGGATGAACTGGAAGAAATGCTTAACCCGGAAAAATTCTTCCGTATCAGCCGTTCTTTTTATATTTCTGTTGAAAGCGTTGAACAAATTCATGATTACTTCGGCAATCGTTTGTTATTGAATCTTAAACCTTCTGTTGATAAAGAAGCTGTCGTAAGCCGCGAAAAAGTTACCGATTTTAAAAAATGGATGGGAAAATAGTTGGTGTGATCAGCCATCGGTTGTCGCTTATGGTCGTCCGTTAACTATATTCAAACTAACAATTGTTAGGATGAAACATTTCAATCCTTATTTTTGCATACCTACAAATAAGGCTTATGAATTTTGATTTAAGCGAAGAGCATTTGATGATACAAAAGGCAGCTCGTGATTTTGCTCAGACAGAATGTTTACCCGGCGTTATAGAAAGAGACGAGTTGCAGAAGTTTCCTAAAGAACAGGTAATGAAGCTTGCTGATCTTGGTTTTTTAGGGATGATGGTTGATCCCAAATATGGTGGCGCAGGAATGGATACCATAAGTTATGTACTTGCAATGGAAGAAATAAGTAAAGTAGATGCAAGCACGGCGGTGGTTATGAGCGTTAATAATAGTCTTGTTTGCTGGGGACTCGAAGCATTTGGCAATGAAGAACAAAAACAAAAATATCTTGTTCCGTTAGCGCAGGGGAAAAAAGATGGAGAATTATACATTGGTGCTTTTTTATTGAGCGAACCGGAAGCAGGAAGCGATGCAACGCATCAACATACCACAGCAGAAGATAAAGGTGATCATTACATCTTAAACGGAACAAAAAACTGGATAAGTAATGGCAATAGTGCAAGTGTTTATCTTGTAATGGCACAAACTGATGCATCAAAAGGTTCGCATGGCATCAACACTTTTATTGTTGAAAAAAACTGCCAGGGTGTAACCGTTGGCGCTAAAGAAAACAAAATGGGTATTCGCGGAAGCGATACACATTCTATTCTTTTCAACGATGTGAAAGTGCCAAAAGAAAACAGGATAGGTGAAGATGGTTTTGGTTTTAAGTTCGCTATGAAAACGCTATCAGGCGGACGCATCGGCATTGCTTCCCAAGCACTGGGAATTGCGAGTGGTGCTTATGAGTTAAGCATGAAATATTCAAAAGAGCGTAAAGCTTTTGGTAAAGAAATTTTTCAGCACCAGGCCATACAATTTAAATTGGCAGATATGGCTACACGCATTGAAGCTGCAAGATTACTATGCTTAAAAGCAGCGTGGGAAAAAGACAACAACATTGATTACACGATGAGTTCTTCCGTTGCAAAAGTGTACGCTTCAGAAACAGCGATGTGGGTTACCACCGAAGCGGTTCAAATTCATGGCGGCTATGGTTATGTAAAAGAATATCATGTAGAGCGTTTAATGCGTGATGCAAAAATTACACAGATATACGAAGGCACCAGCGAAGTGCAGCGAATAGTTATAAGTCGTAATATTTTAAAATAATTTGTTATTGCTTGTTGACTAAAGTGTGCGGTTTTCTAACTGCGCACTTTTTATTTTTTTACCCGGCTTTTGTACTACTATTAAACTTGGGTTGTTTCACTCTCTTGTACGTTCTGTTCGTTCTTGAACTTTTTAAATCGCGATAATAAATGTGTTAAGCTTCTTAAACCTTACATTTCAAAAAATAAATAATGACTTCGAATACCGAAATCAGAAACATTTCACAGGATCTTTCGCAACGAAAAAAGTTTTTCACAGCTCTTGACAATACATTTGCATTTGTTTTCAGGTAAATGTGAATGCAATGACGAATCGTATAAATGAAGAAAGATCAACAAAGATCGTAGCTAACTGGGTTTTTATTGGTGTTGGAATGCTTATTATCCAGGTATTGCTTGGAGGTATTACAAGGTTAACCGGATCGGGATTATCGATCACAGAATGGAAGCCGATCATGGGTGCTTTGCCGCCAATGAATGCAACAGACTGGAATAGTTCTTTTGAAAAGTATAAGAACATTGCTCAATTCAAATACATCAACAATCACTTTACGTTATCCGATTTCAAGTTCATTTTTTTCTGGGAGTGGTTTCATCGTTTATGGGCAAGAATTATTGGCGTTGCTTTCCTTATTCCATTCATTTTGTTTTTATCCTGGGGATGGATAAAAAATTGGATGATCAATCCGCTTATTATTCTATTTCTGCTGGGGGCATTGCAGGGAGCCATTGGATGGATCATGGTACAAAGCGGATTAAACCAGGAAGATATTTATGTAAGTCACATCCGACTGGCTATACATTTCTTTGCGGCAATGGTGCTTATATGCTACGCTTTAATATTTGGAATGATGCTGCGGGTGCAGCCGCAACAGAAAATCGTTTCACCTGCACTTAAAAATTTTACCGGAGCTATTCTTATCATCTTGTCAACCCAATTGATCTATGGAGCCTTTATGGCCGGATTAAAAGCGGCAACTGCTGCACCCACCTGGCCTGATATGAATGGCGTGTTTATGCCGGCAATGTCTAAACTGCAATGGACAAATAATCCACTGGCAGTACAATTTATTCACCGAACAATCGCGTATATTTTATTGATCGGCCTGATAACATGGTGGTTCAAAGCAAAAAAGTTTACAGCTTCACCTCTGTTCAATAAACTGCGAAACTGGACACTGGTGCTGGTTTTAATACAGGTAACATTGGGAGTCTTGTCTGTACTTAATAGTTTAAAAATTGTTCCGGGACATTTTGGTACGTTTGAATGGTTTGCTTTATGCCACCAGCTTGTAGGAATGCTTCTTCTACTGGTTTTAGTGGCGGCTTTTTATTTGACAAAGTGGTCAAATAAGAAAGTATCTTAAAGTTATAGCAAAGAAAAATTAAAGATTATTTATACTTTACTATAGTTTTTAAACTGACCGCAGAAGCTTGTATCCGCACTATTCCTTTTCGTTGCAAGTAACGAACTATTGTTTAGCAAGATCAACTATAATAAATCAATTAAACAGTTTAGGCTGTGCTGCTTCATAGCATTGCCGAACGATGAACGAAATGGGACGCAACAAAAGTTTCATAGATGTACAAAAGCCGGTATCAAAAAAACGCTTACTTACTCGTCATCTTCACCACCGGGACGATCATTTCTTCTAAACTTACGCCACCGTGCTGAAATGTGTTTTTGTAATAATTAACGTAATGATTGTAGTTGTTGGGATAACAAAGAAAGCCATCTTCCTTAGCGAAAATGAAAGAGGAATTTACATTAGGCACAGGCAGACCAGCCTGTCGCGGATCTTTGAATGCAAGCACATCTTTGCTGTCATAATTAAGATTGCGCCCATGTTTATAACGCAGGTTGGTTGTAGTTTGTTTATCACCGATAACTTTATATGGAGTCTTTACACGAACACTTCCGTGATCGGTAGCAAGTACCAAATTGATCTTTTTATCTGCAATTTTTTTCAATGCCTGGTTTAGTGCACTGTGCTCAAACCAGCTACGCGTAATGCTTCTGTAACTTATTTCATCGCCTGCAAGTTCTTTAAGCACTTCCATTTCAGTTCTTGCATGACTAAGCATATCTACAAAATTGTAAATGATAATATTGAGATCGTTGTTCAACAAATTATGAATATTATTTACCAACTGCTGACCATCATTATGGTTTACAACTTTTGTATAATTGTAACGAATGTCATCGCGTTTTAATCGCCTTAGCTGACCTTTAAAAAACTCTTCTTCAAACAAATTTTTTCCACCTTCTTCGTCATCATTTTTCCATTGAACAGGATAACTTTTTTCTATATCAACCGGCAGCATTCCGGCAAAAATGGCGTTTCGGCTGTACTGCGTTGCAGTTGGTAAAATGCTGTACACAGTTTCTTCTTCCAATATCCGAAAACTTTCTGCAAAAATGGGTTGAATGGCTTTCCACTGATCGTAACGAAGATTGTCAATTAGCACAAAAAAAGTTGGCGTTCCTTTTTCTACCTGTGGCAGTACTTTGTACTTGAATAAATT
>JAEZRL010000276.1 GCA_023440945.1 Bacteroidota bacterium | reverse complement strand
GCTTTCCTGTAAATAAAAATGTACCATTATAAGAACAATTGCAGCTAAAACAGAAAGCACAATAAAAATATATTGCCAGCCGAAATGTGTGGCAACAAAACCGCCAACTGTTGGCGCAATTATTGGGGATACTCCGATTACAAGCATAAGCAACGAAAATATTTTTGCATTTTCTTCAACAGGAAATATATCGCGTACCATTGCTCTTGATGCAACCATTCCGGCGCACCCGCCTAATGCCTGGAAAAAACGAAGTATTATCAATGTATTTACAGAATGAGCAAAAACACAACCAACAGAAGTAAAAAGATAAAGTCCAATGCCCACATACAAGGGTTTCTTACGGCCATATCGATCAAGCAAAGGGCCATACAATAATTGCCCGAAAGAAATTCCAATAAAAAAACTTGATAACGAAAGAGAAACCCGTCCAACAGTGGTATGTAAATCCTCGGCTATTTGGGGAAAACCGGGTAAATACATATCAATAGAAAAAGGTCCGATAGCTGATAATAAACCAAGAATGAGGATGATAATGAACCGGCTGCTCCTCCGTTCGTGCTCCTTCGCCTCATGCAAAGTATCCTGTGGAAAAGGAGAACTTTTATGCCTGTTGTTTTTTATAGAATTGATCTTATTCATTCAATTGTTAAAGTCTCGAAACCTTTACTGCATCACACTCTTAGTCCTTAGGATTTAGGGCAGCGATTCAGGGTTCATAAAGCCTTAAACGATTGCGCAGTTGAAGCATTTCCTGCTGCATGTTTTTTATACGTTCAAGCATGTGCGCAATAGCCTCGATGCCTGCCATATTTATATCAAGATCATAATGAAGGCGCATATATTTTTCCACTTCGTTTAATTGAGTTGAAGAAATAAATTCTTTTTCTTCTATAGTAGAAATTTCGATCAATCCAAATTCACTCAAAGAATTAATAAATGAGATTTCAATATTGCAATTGCTGCAAAATTCATCCGCAGGTATTAAGTTTTCGTCTTGCATAACAAAGTATTTTAAGATGCTGCTAATTGCCTGAATAATTCCTTTTGTTTATCGCTTAAGTTAGTTGGTATTTTTACCTGGTAAGTAACGAAAAGATCACCAAATTGTCCTTCTTTCTTATATACTGGAAATCCCTTTCCTTTTAGTCTTGTCTTTGTACCGTTTTGCGTTTCAGGTTTCACTTTCAATTTCACTTTGCCATCCAATGTATCAATGGTTATGTCACCACCTAAAACAGCAGTATAAAGATCAAGATCAACGGTCATATACACATCATTTCCATCACGTTTGTACATGGGGTCATCTTCTATTACAAAAGTGATATAAAGATCTCCCGCAGGGCCACCGCTCACGCCTTCACCACCATAACCTTTTAATCTTATTTTCTGACCATTCTCAATACCTGCAGGAATAGTTATGCGAACATTTTTACCATTCACCGTAAGCGTTTGCTGATGAGTTGTATAAGCATCCCGTAAACTAAGATGCAGTTCAGCATTATAATCCTGGCCTTTAAATTTCATGGAACGACTTCTGCTTCTTCCGCTGCCTTTGCCAAATAGCGATTCAAAAAAATCAGAAAATCCTTCTTCGTTAAATTCGCCGGTATAAGTTTCTCCTGTACCAAAAGGACTTCCCTCACCGAAACCGCCAAAGTTACTGCCATAGGCGTCCTGACCTTGTGCCTGTCTTGCTTTTTCAAACTCTTCAGCGTGTTTCCAGTTCTCACCGTACTGGTCATACTTCTTACGCTTTTCCGTATCGCTTAATACTTCATTCGCTTCATTTATCTGCTGAAAAGTTTTGTGCGCTTCTTTATCATTTGGGTTCAAATCCGGATGATATTTACGAGCTAGTTTGCGATAAGCTTTCTTTATATCATCCTGTGATGCATTTTTATCAATCCCTAAAATTTTATAATAATCTATAAAGGCCATAACGTGCTTTTTGAAAGTATCTTCTGAATGATCCTTGAACAAATTTATTTGAAGAAGCCGTCCTATTTAAAATTATTATTACACGATCATCAAAAAATGACCCAATTCATAAGTTGCGAAAGCAGATAATTTTTACCTGAAGATACTTTTATTGTTTTTAAAGACAGATAGGATGAGCGCATTTTTATATCCAGTGAATATTATTGTTATCATGCCTAAGTTTTATCAGAAAAGATAGAGCATGTAATAAGATTCGAAAGCAGGAGTAATGTTTCTACTCTGCATTTTCATTCAATTTAAGCAAATGCTTTATTGCGATACGATAAGTTGACGCGTTACCTGGAATCTGTCATTACCAACTATCTTCAAAACATACATTCCTGTAGGTACATTACCAAAGTCAATAATATTAGTTCCGTTGTTGATCTGTTTGTATAAAAACACTTTGCCATTCAGGTTGTACAGGATGCACTTTCCCTGGTCGCGTTGCTTCAAACTGTTTACATAAACCATTGTTTTGCCTTTTGCAGGATTAGGCCACATATAAACACCTTCCCCACCCATTTTGTCACTGAAAGGAATATAAGATTCATGATTCATCAAAGTGTTATCCGTCATATTTAGTGGGTTTCTTGCTGTTTCATACTGCGCAAAAAGCTGTGCAGCAAACAGGTCAAAAACAAATGCGATAAGTAAAATTTTAAGCTTCATAATAATCTCCTTTTACTTTTAAGATTTATAAATCTGTGCCAATTAATGTGCCGCAGAACGAGCTAAAAAAATTTAACAGAATTTCGAATATAGATACAGCCATATAGCCTAACGAAGCTGTTTTTAATTACTTTTACGCACTTTCAATTACCTGTTATGATACAACGTGTACAAACAATTTGGCTGCTGCTTGCATCTCTTTTTGCATTCCTTACTTTAAAATTTCCTTTTTACATTATTGCCGGTACGCTAGGACTTTCTGCTCCGATTGAATTTAATGCTACCAGCAGAACCTTTTTACTGATGCTTACTTCTATTTTAGGTGCTTTGTGTTTTATTATCATTTTTCTTTTCAAACAAAGAAAACTACAGATGAAACTTTGCCTTCTTTCGCTACTGATAAGCCTGGTTAATATTTATCTTTATTTCAATTTCATAAAAGAATATACCGTGGGAGGATTATCTATTTTTTCCGTTTTCACTTTTTTGATACCTGTTTTTATACTATTAGCCATAAGAGGAATTTATAAAGATCAAAAACTTATCCGTAGCGTTGATAGAATAAGGTGACAGCGGATAAAGTACAAGTTCCATTTCAACAACTTTTAGCAATTGTTAAGCGCTTTACAAATACTGATAATTAAGCTCCCAACTACTTAACGCCTAAATTATAATTGATTCATCCATTTTTGTACTTCTGAGATTTCCTGATGCTAATGTAATCAAAAGATGAACTGATTGCGACGCAACGAAGACGCCATGAAATACCGCAGTTGGTATCATAACTTCACTTTACTTTTTTACCACTTACATACGGGTTGTCTTTTATAAAGAAACGATACGGAAGCAATGCATCTGCCCCGGCATAATCAACGCCAATTCTTGCAGTAGCAACAATGTTTTGTTTAGATAGCTTATAACCATCATCAACAATAAAAATGGTGTTATCAGTAAGATCAAGTGATGTGTGATGTTTGTAAATACCCAAGGCTTTTGAAACATTACCAGGGCCTTTTGTAAGTGTGTAATCTGCTTTCTTTTTTCCTGTTCTTATAAGCATATCTTCAAGGCCAACTATCGGCTCTGCAGCACGAATTAATATTGCATGAGGTGTATTTGCAACATTTGTAACAACATTAAATAAATGATGAATGCCGTAACACAAGTACACATAGGCTACACCTCCCGCACCATACATTATTTCTGTACGATCGGTGCGACGGTTGCCATAGGCATGAGAAGCTTTATCAATAATGCCTTTGTATGCTTCTGTTTCTACAATACGGGCTGCAGTTAAAACATTATCGAAGTAAGTAACAAGAATTTTTCCAAGTAACTCTCGTGCAATTTTAACCACATCGTTACGTTGATAGAAACTGTTATCAAGTTTATACCAATCCGAGGGAATTATATTATTGAATATATTAGGTTCCAATTAGGTAAATTTAAATGCTAAAATAAAAATCCGTGCTTAAAGAGATTGTTATAGCTATAGAAGGATACTTTGCTGCGTATCGTTTTATGCTTAAAAATAAACTATGGAAATGGATAATAATACCGGGAATTATTTATGCGATATTATTTGTTATAAGCATGTACCTTTTTGGCAGCAGCGCCAATAATTTTATTGAATGGATTTTACGAACAACCCACCTGAACAACTGGCTTCAGAAAATTGACAGCGGACTTCTTGCTTTTCTGCTAACTTTTGATGCGATCATACTCTGGATGGTTTTGATGTTGTTTTACTTTTCGCTTTTTAAATATTTATGGCTGATACTTTGCTCCCCTGTATTTGCTTATCTAAGCGAAAAAACAGAAGCGATCATTGAAGAACGTGAATTGAATTTTAAATGGAAGCAATTGTGGA
>JAEZRL010000271.1 GCA_023440945.1 Bacteroidota bacterium | reverse complement strand
GTACAAGTGAGTGACACAACCGGCGATGCCATAAAAATTGAAGCCGGTAATAAAGAAATTAATCCTATCTATTTATCATTCCGTCTACGCTTATTCTGCCGGGGCCACAGAAAAGCAATACAAAAGATGCGGTTAGAAACAGAATGGCGAGCTCTGATTCTAACAAGGGTTTACCTGCACCGGCACCATAAATGGCAACAAGCATGGCAATAATTATGGGAATAACGGCAAGGCGTGTAAACAAACCGAGTATGATAAAGAGGGAACAGAAAACTTCTGCAAACAATAGAAGTATTAAAGAAAAGCGTGAGCCCATACCTAAAAAATTATAAAACTCATATTGCAGGGTTGCGAATTTCATAAGCTTAGGTAAGCCGTGTTGCAGTAACAGTGCACAACCAAAAACAAAACGGATAAGAAGCATTGAAAAGTTGAATGCTCCGGCACTGTGCTTAACAGACAATAACTTTTTCATTCGCAGGATTTGTGGCAAAAATAATGGTTTTGATTTCTTTATTCACAAAGCTTTGAATGATGTTGATAAGCCTTTATAATGGCTTAGTTTTAGAATGTTTTTGCGTTTTATTAAGAAAGGTTTTGAAATATTTGAACAATTAATACCGTTCAGCAGCTTATGACTTTATCATTCCGATCTTTCAGCTTTGCATTAGTGATGTTGCTTGCAAGTTTTCAGTTGCAGGCACAGGCAACAAAAGAATACAACGATCCTGACGCTGATTTTAAATTGGCAAAAGAACTATATCAAAAAGAACAGTTCAGCCTTGCTTATCCACTTTTTAAAATGCTTTACAGCAATGATGAAAGTCATACACAAAGCAATATCCCTGTTTCTGTTCAAACAGAATCAAAATATTATTCTATTGTTTGTGGATTGCGTTTGAATGACACCACTGCATCTATAGCAGCACAACAATTTATTGACCTTGAACACAATGCTCCACGAGTAGAGATGATGTATTATCATCTTGGCGAATATTTTTATCGTAAACAGGAATTTGCGAAAGCTGTTGAGTTATATGAAAGCGCAGTTGTTGAAAACTTAACTAACAGCGAAATAGCACAAATGAGGTTTCACCAGGCTTACAGCTATTTTACACTAAAACGTTTTAATGAAGCAAAACCTTTATTTAATTCTATTCGACAGATTCCTTCCGATCCAAATTATATTGATGCAAATTATTATTATGGATTTATCGCTTTTTCCGAAAAGAATTATAAAGAAGCTTTGAATGCTTTTAATGTTGTTCAGGATAAGCCTAAATATCAATCTATCGTTCCTTATTATGTTTCTGAAATTTATTATTTTAATGGAGAAAGAGATAAGGCAATTGAATATGCAGAAAATGCTTTAAAGAAAAGCAATCAGTATTATGAGTTGCAGTTAAAGCAATTGCTTGGCCATGCTTATTTTGAAAAGAAACAATTTGCAAAAGCCTTGTCGTACGTGGAGCAATACGTTACGAGAACAGAGAAAGTAAGTCGTGAAGATTTGTATGAATTATCCTATTGTTATTATGAAGCAAAACAATGGAATAAAGCTATCGCAGGTTTTAAAGAATTAGGTGGTAAAGAAGATTCTCTTGCGCAGAACAGTATGTATCTTTTAGGTGATGCGTATTTAAAAGTTGGACAAAAACCAAGTGCAAGAAGTGCATTTTTATTTTGTGCGTTAAACAGCAGTAATCTCACGCAAAAAGAAATTTCTACTTTTTTATATGGTAAATTATCTTATGAATTAGGCTACCAGGATGTAGCCTTAACAGAGCTTAGAAATTTCATCAACACGTATCCACGTTCATCTTATACTCCTGAAGCAAAAGAACTTTTAGTTAATGTTTTAGCAAACACAAATAATTACCAGGATGCGCTTACCTTATTGAATAGTATGGGTACTCAAACGGAATCGGTAAAAAGAGTTTATCCAAGAATTTTATATGGAAGAGCAGTTGAGTTGATAAATGATCAGCAGTTGGCGCAGGCAAACTTTTTACTTGATAATATTTTTACGGCTCCGTATAACAATACACAAATCCAGCCTGCCCTGTTCTGGAAAGGAGAGATCGCTTATCGCACCAATCAACCTGATTCTGCCATTGATTATTTGCTTAAATATCTTACCAATACTGTTTCTTATGGAGAAGTAAATATGAATGATGCGAGATATACGCTTGGTTACAGTTACATGAAAGTAGATGATTATGAAAAAGCATTGAATAATTTTGAACAGATAACCAGAGCCGTTTCAACTGCATCTAACAATATTCAACAGGATGCTTTTTTAAGAAGCGGCGATTGCTATTTTATGATGAAGCAATATCCCAAATCATTGCAGATATACCAAACAGTTATCAGCAATAATTTGCCTTCATCTGATTATGCATTTTATCAAACAGCAATCATAGCCGGTGCAACAAATAAGACTACAGAAAAAGTAAATCTGTTACGTTCTTTCTCACAACGTTATCAATCATCTCCGCTTGTCGCTAAAGGAAACATGGAGATGGCGAATGCATTTATTGCAAATGAAAATTTTAAAGATGCAATTGCTCCTTTAAATACCATTCTTACAAATAAAAGCGGCGAATCGCTTAAACCGGAAGCTTATTTAAAATTAGGTATTTGTTATTTCAATCTGAATAATGACGCAGAAGCCTTAAACAACTTTAAAAAGCTTGTTTCTGCTTATCCTAATTCAACAGAGAGTGATTATGCAATTGAGTATGTAAGAAACATTTTTGTGAACAGGCAACAGCCGGGTGACTTTGTGAATTTCATGCGTCAAAACGGCAAGACCGTAAGTTATAGCGAAGAAGATTCACTTACGTATGCTGCTGCAAGTGTTCGTTATAATAATCGTGATTTAGAAAATGCTTTAAAAGGCTTTGATGATTATTTAGCCAAATTTCCTGATGGACGTTATGCACTTGAAGCAAATTATTTAGAAGGGGAGATTTACAATGCAAGAAAAGATTATAAAAATGCATTCACACATTATGCTGCAGTTGCAGGTAAAGCGCCGAATCAATATGCGGAAGCAAGTGTGTTGCAGGCGGCACGTATCAATTATTTTGAGTTGAAAGATTATGCAACAGCAGAACAATATTTTCAACAACTAAAATCACTCGCAACCGAACAGGATAATAAATTAGAAGCAATGCGAGGTTTGCTACGTTGTCAGTATAAATTATCACAGTGGACAGAAGCTGTACCTAATGCCCAGGAGTTGTTGCAGCAAAAGGGAATCGCTACAGATGATAAGATGATGGCAAATATGGTTTTGGCAAAAAATTACCAAAACAACAACCAGCCGGTTGAAGCAACCGATGCATATCAAACAGTTATCACCTTGGGTAAATCAGAATACGCCGCAGAAGCAAGATATCGGGTTGCTGAAATTCTTGTTGCCCAAAATAAATTGCAGGAAGCTGAAAAAGCAGCGTTCAATGTTATCAATAAAGCAGGTTCTTATGATTACTGGATAACAAAAGCTTATATTCATCTGGGACAGATCTATATCCAGGAACAGGATTATTTCAACGCAGAAGCAACGCTTAAAAGTGTTGTTCAAAATGCTTCAAACCCCGAGTTGCAGAAAGAAGCACAACAAAAGCTGGACAACGTGATAGCTGAAAAAAATAAGAACAGTAAAATAGAACAAACATCCAAATAACCGCTGAGCATGAAGAAAGTACTCATTATATTTTTAATTGTTG
>JAEZRL010000120.1 GCA_023440945.1 Bacteroidota bacterium | reverse complement strand
TTATATAAAATTTATAATTTGTGCCGCCTGCTTAATAATTTATAAAGAATATCTTATCTTTTTTAATCGTTTTTTTATTAGAATTGCGAAATCAAAATTTAAACATTAGTTTTAAAACCTAAAAAATCAATTGCATTATGGCTGAAACAAGACCCGCTGCAACAACAGCAGCAACAAGTAAAACTGTTACTTCCGTACAACCGAAAAGAAGAGGAAATGCTATTTCATGGATTGCCCCGTTCACTTGTCTTATCCTGGGCTATTGTATCTGGAGATTTTTGATTGGCGCTGATTCAAATTTTACACACCCTGATCCTGCGGGTGGTTTCTGGCCTCAGCATGAAGGACCAAAGAGTGCATTTTCCCGAATGTATGAAGGAGGAATCATCGTACCGGTACTTATCGGAACTTTCTTAACAGCTCTAACTTTTGTAATAGAAAGATTACTTACTGTTACTAAAGCAACCGGGAAAGGTAACATTGCTGAATTTATTCGTAAAGTTCAATTCCATCTTGCCAATAAAGATGTGGATAAAGCTATCATTGAATGCGACAGACAAAAAGGTTCTGTTGGTAATGTAATGAAAGCTGGTTTACGTAAGTACAAAGAAATGATCACTAATACCGATCTTGATACCGAACAAAAAGTATTGAACATTCAAAAAGAAGTGGAAGAGGCTACAGCTCTGGAATTACCAATGCTTGAAAAAAACCTCGTATTTCTTTCAACCATTGCTTCTATCGCTACCCTGGTAGGATTGCTTGGAACGGTAATAGGTATGATCAGAGCGTTTGCTGCATTAGGTGAAGCTGGTGGTGCTGAAGCTGCTCAAACATTGTCTGTTGGTATCTCTGAAGCCTTGTATAATACCGCTTTAGGTATCGGTACTTCTGCTGTTGCCATCATTATGTACAACGTGTTTACAACAAGAATTGATG
This sequence comes from Bacteroidota bacterium, assembly GCA_023440945.1. Classification (GTDB taxonomy): domain Bacteria; phylum Bacteroidota; class Bacteroidia; order Chitinophagales; family Chitinophagaceae; genus JAEZRL01. The sequence continues at coordinate 3,169 of JAEZRL010000120.1, read as the reverse complement.
GTATCACATTTGGTATTGATGAATCAGGCTTTACATTAACACAAAGTTTTGCAGCTAACTATAAATAATTCCAGAATTATTTATGGAATTTATTATTGAGTGCATCTCATTTGTGTAAAGAATTAAAAACTTAAAAATGGCAAGACCGAAAATTCCCAGAAAAAGTACTACAGTCGACATGACTGCTATGTGTGATGTGGCCTTCCTGCTATTGTCTTTCTTTATCTTAACAACAAAGTTCAAACCTTCTGAAGCCGTACCAATCAATACACCAAGTTCAGTTGCCTCTAAGATTGCGCCTGAAAAAAATCTTGTAATGGTGTCTTTGAATCCGGATGGTAAGGTTTATATTTCTGTGGGTGATGGTAAAGAGGACAAACAGGCTGAAGAAGACATCATACGTTCTGTAAATCAAAGCAGAAATCTTGGCCTCTCTGATGCAGATATCCAGGCTTTGGTAAGAGCGCCTTTTATTGGTGCGCCTTTCTCCCAGCTAAGCCAGCAGGCTAAAATGAAGCCGGAACAAATGAACAGTAAAACACTTCCCGGCATTCCTGTTGATTCAGCTAACAATCAAATGATTGAATGGATGAGGGCAACAAACGAAGTTTATCAGGGGAAAAAACTGAATCTTTTGCTTAAAGGTGATAATGTAGCTAAATATCCTGCCTTTAAAGGTATTATTGATGCATTTAAAAAGAATGATCTTTTAAAAATGCAAATGGTTACAAATCCTGAAAATGTACCTCAGGGTACTGATCTGTTCAAGCTGGGAAGAAGAGCCGAGGCAGATGCTGAATAATTTTTAAACTTAAAACTTTTGTGTTATGGCAGAAATGGATACCTCGAGTGGTGGTGGCCATAAAAAAGGGCCCGGGGTTAAAAAGGGCAAGAAAATGTCCACAAGGGTTGACCTTACACCCATGGTAGATCTTGGATTTCTGTTAATTACGTTTTTTATTTTTACAACAACGATGAGCCAGGCTACAGCATTTCACTTGAATATGCCTGCCGAGGCCAAAAATCCGGATGAGCAAAATAAGCTGAATTATCGCTCAGCTTTAACAGTCCTCTTAGGTGCCGATAACAATGTTTATTATTATGAAGGAGAACTAGATCCTAGTGGTAAGAATCTTGTTGGCAGCAATTTTAAGGATATACGCGATGAGATCATTCGCAAAAAACGTAATACAGATTCCACCTTCATGGTGATTATCAAACCATCAGATCAGTCTACTTATAAAAATATTGTAGATATACTTGATGAAATGTCTATCAATGTAGTTGACCGATATGCACTGGTTGATATCAGCCCACAAGAAGCTGAAATGGTAAAAATAACTGATGCGCAGGGCGCACCGGCTAAATAAAAAACGAATCTGAATTAAAGAGTATACAATGGAAGCAAATAAAATTTTAAACGCCGACATTCTCGAGATCATCTTCGAAGGAAGGAATAAGGACTACGGAGCCTATGAACTTCGTAAGACTTACAACCGTCGCTTAATAATAGCTATTGGTGTGATGTTAGTGATCTCGCTGCTGATATTTCTCTCTACATTTGTATTCAGTAGCGGTGATACCGAGAAAGCAGCACCGATCCTGGTTCAGGACGTGTCTTTGCAAAATGTGCAGGAAGAGCAGAAACCTCCTCCTCCTCCACCGCCTCCACCGCCAAAGGTAGAGCCACCAAAAGTGGAGATCAAACAATTTACTCCTCCTAAAATTGTGAAGGAAGAAGTAACAGAACCACCTCCCAAACAGGAAGAATTAACTGAAACTAAAATTGGTACCATCAACCAGGAAGGTATTAAAACCGATGTGGTAGCCCCTCCTGTTGAACAAAAAGGTACTGGTGTGGTAGAAGCTCCTAAAGTAGTGGAAGATTATGATAAGGAGTTCAAAACCGTACAGATCCAGGCTAAGTTCCCCGGTGGCATTGATGCATGGAATAAATACCTTCAAAGAAACCTGAGAAGTGATGTGCCAACTGAAAATGGTGCACCAACCGGTACTTATACAGTAGTTGTTTCATTCCTTGTAGATAAGGAAGGTAACATCTCTGAAGTGAAGGCAGAGAATGATCCCGGTTATGGCACTGCAGGAGAAGCAGTTCGTGCTATACAACGCGGACCTAAATGGATACCTGCCGTTCAAAATGGACGTAATGTAATTTATCGTCAAAGACAAAGCATTACATTCCAGGTGTTAGAGCAATAAAGTTTTAGTTTTAACAACATAAGGTAAATCCCCGGTTGAAGCCGGGGATTTTTTATTGCTATCAATCAATTCTTATTTTACTCCTGCAAATTTTATGGCATAAACAAATTAACCGGAAGAATAATTTCCCATTGATTTGGCTGTTGCTTTGCATCGAATAATCTACTGTATCGGAAGCCAAATGTTACCTGTTGTTGATTCCACCATCTTGTATCAAAATAAATTTCGCAACCTGCTGAACGAAAAGTATAATAACTTTTTCTAAATGTTGTCGTATTTTTTAATCCGGTATGATCATAAAAAATATTTCCGCGAATACGTTGGAAATAAAGAACATTACCAAAGCCCCAATCAGGATACAATAAAGGAAAATGATAACTGGCAGACAAACGCCACATTATTGGGAAACGATAATTTTGATCGTATCCTCTTGAAAAAGGAAAGTTATTGGGATAAACATAATTGTTAAGTGTATCAGTTTTTTGCCATGCACCGCTTATAACCAAATTATGATTAATAAAAACGCCGGGCAGATAAACATCCGCTCTTGCAAGAAATTGTGTTGCTTTTACATTTCCTATTGAATTTCTTAACTGCATTGAAGCAGATTGTGCCCAACGCGGATAAATATTTTGCTTTGCTTTTTGTATTTGATTGGTGAATGAAAGTCGTGATTCAACATAATTAACAGTTGAGTTTTTAAGTAACTGTTTTGCTAAACCGGTCCATTGAACATTATTGATATTAAAAGTTGAAGACAAACTAAGACTTCGATAATATTTGCCTCCGGAAAAATTTAAAGGTAGTTGAAAACCAGCTGAAGTTTTAAACTCGTTCCAATCAAAAGTTGTATCATTTGAACGAGAAAATTTTCTCCCAAAAGTTTCATTTATGCCAATAAAAGGTTCAATATACCATCCACCGTAAATAGTGCTTAAACCTATTCTGC
>JAEZRL010000097.1 GCA_023440945.1 Bacteroidota bacterium | reverse complement strand
ATTCATTTCATGGATGCAATAGATAATGGATTAATCCAGGGAAGGGAAGTTGGGGAAAGAGTACTTCAAAGGTTATTGCAATAAGCACAAATAAACCCAATATCAAAACGAAGCAAAATAGCCTTTTACTTCTGCAATAAAATTTCCTACCAAATCAAAATCACTTAGAACATAAGAAGTAACGATCAGGAAAAGAACACCATAAACAGCGCCCCAAAAATGCGCTGAGTGATTAATATGTGAGCCGCCGCGTTTTGCTAAAATGGATGAAATGATAAGATAAATTGGTCCGAAAATAAATCCGGGAATAAAAACCGGAATAAAAAACAAACCGATACCCTGCGAGGGGAACAAAAACATAAAAGCAAAAACTACTGCTGAAACAGCACCCGATGCACCCAAGCTTCGGTAATAATAATTATCCTTATGCTGCATATATGTTGGCAGTAAGCAAGCAAACAAAGAAGTAATGTACAGGAGAATGTAAAGTAGACTACCACTGCTGCCAAATATTTGAGAAAAAGCACGTTCAATATAGTCCCCAAACATATACAATGCGAACATGTTGAAGAACAGGTGAGCAATATCAGCATGAATAAATCCGCAGGTTATAAAACGATACCATTGATTTCTTTCAGAAATGGCTGGCGGATAAAAAATAAGATCATCCATAAGCTTCTGGTTGGAAAATGCAATGAATGAAATAACACAGGTTATTGCAACGAGTATAATAGTTACGCTCATAATAAGCAAGATATATTTTTATTAGTTGTGATGGTATTTTTCGTTTCTTAAAATGGTGCAGGCTCTGTAAAGTTGTTCGGCTAATATTAACCTTACAAGCATGTGCGGAAAAACAAGTTTTGATAAGCTCCAGGTAAAATTTGCCCGTTGCAAAATAGAATCATCAACGCCATAAGCGCCGCCAATTAAAAAGATGATTCTTTTTGCACTTTCATTTGCTCTTTGCTGAAGCAGGTTTGCCAGGTCAGGTGAACTTAATTGCCTGCCTTTTTCATCCAGCAAAACAAGAAAATCATCTTTCTGCAGTTTTGAAATGATAGAAACCGCTTCTTGTTTTTTTAATTCGGCACTATCTAACACCGCTGCGTTTTTTAATGGAGGAATGATAAGCCAGTCTGCTGTAAAATATTTCTGCAGCCTTGCTGTAAAATCTTCCACGCCTGTTTTTATATAAGCTTCATGAGGCTTACCTACACTCCATAATTGTAGTTTCATCTCAAAATCTCTTATTGTTTTTATAGATCAAAAATAGATAACTTCAAAACTCCCCTTTAAGAATGGAAGCGCAATATCATAAATCGTAACTATTTGAAGTATTAGTCTGTTATTTTTGCATACTATTATTCAAAACACACTTGCCCTTCTTTCAACAGGAAGGGTTTGTTATAAAGAAGTTGTTATGCAGTATCCGGGATTTATTCTTAGTAAAAGTTTGCCATCAAACGAGGAGGTAAGAACTTTTACGGATAACACCATCCATTATATGTTTCCTGTAACCAACGACCCGGAAACTTTTTTACAGCAGCATGAACAACTGCAGATTCGTTTAAGAGAAACACTTTCACGCTTGCTTACCTCGGTTGATTCAAACAGAACACTTGACCATGATTATATCAATCAATATTTTTTTGATAAATTGTTTCATCATAAAAATTGTTTGCTCAGGGATGCAGAACTTATACTTACGTTTGATCCTGCTGCAACATCACTCGAAGAAATAATTTTATCTTATCCCGGTTTTTATGCTATAACCGTGCACCGAATTGCGCATTTATTATACAAGATGAAAGTTCCCATTTTGCCACGTATGATGAGTGAATGGGCACATAGTAAAACAGGGATTGATATAAATCCCGGCGCAACCATCGGATGTCCTTTTTTTATTGATCATGGAACGGGCGTTGTTATAGGCGAAACGGCTGTTATAGGCAACAATGTAAAAATTTACCAGGGCGTAACATTAGGTGCTCTCGCTGTGAGGAAAGAAGATGCCAAAACAAAGCGCCACCCGACAGTTGAAGACAATGTTATCATTTATGCAGGAAGTACCATTTTGGGTGGTAATACGGTAATTGGTCGCGATAGCATTATCGGCTGTAATACCTGGCTTACGCAAAGTGTTCCGCCTTTTAGTGTTGTATATCATAAACACCAAACGGTAATAAATGATCGTAAAGATTTTGAAGAACCGATCAATTTTGTGATATGAAATTGTAAATGGGCAATGGCGAATGCTGAATTATATTCGATATTGAAAAGTAGTAAAACAAAATTTCAATTATTCAAAACTTGGTCTTCCTCTTTTTTGGGGAAGGATAAGAGGGTGAGGTTGTTCAATAAAGTTTAGAACGCTGAAGTGAGTGACACAACAGGCGACGAGAAAAGGTTCTTAAGCTCGTCCCAATAAAAATTAAAAAGAGAACGTATTAAACCTATTATATGAAAGCAAACAATGTTTTGGAACTGATTGGCAATACACCGCATGTACGCATCAATAAATTGTTTCCTTCAACTATTGAGGTCTGGAGTAAATTAGAAAGAACGAACCCGGGAGGAAGCATTAAAGACCGTATTGCTTTATCAATGGTGGAAGATGCAGAACGCAAAGGTTTACTGCAAAAAGACAGCGTGATAATCGAGCCAACATCAGGCAACACAGGTATTGGCTTAGCACTTGTTGCGGCTGTAAAAGGGTACAAGCTTATTTTAGTAATGCCCGAAAGTATGAGCGTTGAAAGAAGAAAACTAATGAGCGCTTATGGCGCTACGTTCGAATTAACGCCAAGGGAAAAAGGAATGAAGGGTGCAATTGAAAGAGCTAAGGACTTACTGAAAGAAATTCCGCATTCCTGGATGCCCGAGCAGTTTGATAATCCTGCCAACGTGGAAGCACATATCAATACAACGGTGCAGGAAATAATAGAAGATTTTCCTGAAGGCTTCGATTATATAATTACCGGTGTAGGCACAGGCGGCCATGTTACAGCGATAGGAAGAGAGTTAAAGAAGCAATTTCCAAAGCTGAAAGTGTTTGCAGTAGAGCCGGAATTATCACCTGTTATTAGTGGTGGCACTGCAGGTGCTCATCCCATA
>JAEZRL010000089.1 GCA_023440945.1 Bacteroidota bacterium | reverse complement strand
ACACATGCGTTTCGTGGTGAAGAATGGTTGCCATCTGCACCTGTTCATATTTTGTTATGGGAATATATGGGATGGAAAGAAGCAATGCCGCATTGGGCGCATTTGCCTTTGATATTAAAACCTGATGGCAATGGCAAATTAAGTAAACGTGACGGTGAAAGATTAGGCTTTCCTGTGTTTGCAATGGATTGGACGGATCCGCGAACAGGAGAAAAAACAACGGGTTTTAAAGAAAGAGGATTTTTACACGAAGCATTTATTAACATGCTTGCATTGCTCGGGTGGAATGATGGTTCAGGACAGGAGATTTTTACACTTAATGAATTGATTGAAAAATTTACAATGGATCGCGTACACAAAGGCGGGGCAAAGTTTGATTATGAAAAAGCAAAATGGTTCAATCATGAATGGATAAAACGTTTGCCTGTCGCCGACTATAAAGAACGTGTAAAACACCTATTTGAAGCAGATGAGATTGAAATTACGGATGATACAAAGTTTGAGAAAGTTTTAGAGTTAGTAAAAGAGCGCTGCACTTTGTTACCTGATTTTGTAACACAATCTTCCTTCTTTTTCAAAGCACCTGCAGAGATTGATATTAATGCGGTAAAACCAAAATGGAACGAAGCCAAACAACAATTTTTTGCTGAACTGATACGTGCATTTGAATTAACGCAACTGTGGGAACATGACGATCTGGAGAAAGAATTTAAAGAAATGGCTTCAGCTCACCAGTTAAAACCGGGAGAATTAATGTTGCCTTTACGTGTTATGCTGGTAGGTGGAAAGTTTGGTCCTGGTGTGTTTGATATCGCAGCGATAATCGGGAAACAAGAAACAGTTAATCGCATTAAATACGGATTGCAATTGCTTCAATAGCAGTTTATTGCATTTATGAAAGCCTGTTGTATCTTTCCTGCAAATACATATAATGAAGCAACGGAACATCAGGCTTTTATATATACTTGCGCTGATAAAATTTATTCTTCCATTTATATTACAAAGCCCTTTTTATGAACCCCACCGGGATGAGTTTTTATACTTTGCAGAAGGGCGGCACGTGGCTTGGGGTTATATGGAAGTGCCCCCACTCCTTTCCGTCTTTGCGTGGTTAGTGAATGCTTTCGGTGGAAGCATGTTCTGGCTTAAGTTTTGGCCTTCATTGTTTGGTGCGCTTACATTTCTTCTTATAGGAAAAATAATTCTTTCACTCGGCGGAAAACACTTTGCATTACTACTCGGATTTTTTCCTTTTGTATTCACCGGGTATTTGCGTGTACATTATCTTTTTCAACCTAATTTCCTTGAGATATTTTTCTGGACGATGATCGCTTTTAGCATCATCCGTTATATTCAAAAAGAAAAAAACCGATGGCTCTATGTGTTTGGCATCAGTACGGGTTTGGGTATGCTGAGTAAATATTCAGTCGCTTTTTTTATTATAGCAGTAGTTGTTGGATTATTGTTTACGCGACAAAGAAAGATTCTTTCGAACAAACATTTCTGGTATGCCTCTATTATTGGCTTCCTGGTTTTCTTGCCAAACCTTATCTGGCAAATAACAAATCATCTTCCTGTTATTCATCACATGAAAGAACTGCAGGAAACACAGTTACAGTTTATTTCACCATTTAGTTTTTTGACAGAACAACTGCTCATGCATTTGCCGGTTGTATTTGTCTGGCTTGCAGGCCTGTTGTTTCTGCTGATAACCATCAAAGGAAGGCCTTATCGCTTCATGGCAGGCGCCTATTTCACAGTTATCATTCTCCTTATCATTTTTCAAGGAAAGAATTACTATTCACTTGGCGTATATCCTGTTTTGTTTGCTTTTGGTGCTTATTATCTTGAAGCTGTAACCGAACATCGCAACAGGGGATGGCGAATTGCAATGGTCGTCATTCCCGTTGCACTTGGTTTCCTTTTCATGCCTATTGCTCTACCTGTTTCAAAACCTGAAAAGCTGGCAAAATATTATAAAGAAACAGGTATTGATAAATCACCTGCATTAAAATGGGAAGATCTTAAGCAGCATCCTTTACCGCAAGATTTTGCTGATATGCTTGGATGGGAAGAAATGGCGCAGAAAGCAGCGAAAGTGTATCACGCATTAAGTGATGAAGATAAAAAAAAGACCATTATTTTTTGTGACAATTACGGCCAAGCAGGAGCACTTAATTATTATAGAAACAAATACAAACTTCCTGAAGTTTATAGTGATAATGCGAGCTTTTTATACTGGATCCCAAGAAGTATTCATATTGATAATATGATACTTATCACAGATGACCAGGATGAAATGCAGCACGATTTCATGAAAGATCTTCAACAGGCTACACTTGTCGATAGTATCACAAATCCTTTTGCACGGGAAAGAGGAACACTCATTATTTTATTGAAAGGTGCGAATGATAATTTCAATGAAATGTTTAAGAAGAAAATAGAAGCAGATTTTGCTAATCTGGAGGGAAATCAGAAAAACTAAAAAGAAAAAACTGAAAACTAAATTCAAAATATTTAGTTGATATTTCACCTGTTGATGTTTACGAATAACCTAATAGCTTTTCAAGCTTTCATCATTACAATAATTCTTCTTGCAGCGATCGCTGTTGTTCTTTTGCGAAAGCTTTCGATAAGTGCTGCAATTACAGGTTCTTTTTTAGCTATATTGATCTTTTACGGAACCGGCTGGATAAGTCTTTTATTAATGACCGTGTTTTTTGTTTTATCAACGATTGCAACAGGCTGGAAAAGCAAAACAAAAGAGCAACTACACATTGCTGAAAGAAATAAAGGCAAACGCAAAGCAAACCAGGTTATAGCTAATGCTGGTTTTGCAGTCATTATTTCCATATTTGCACTCATTTATCCGGAACATCTCCAGTTGTTTCAATTACTGGTTGCGGCTTGTTTTTCTTCCGCCATTGCAGATACTTTATCTTCAGAATTGGGAAATATATATGGCAGAAGATTTTATAATATTATCACTTTTAAAAAGGATAAACGGGGTTTGGATGGTGTTATAAGCTTCGAAGGAACTGCTTTTGGATTTGCAGGAAGTGTAATTATTGCTGGGATTTATTCTTTTTATGCATCATCTTTTACAGGCTTTTTTATAACGATCATTGCCGGAACTATTGGCAACTTATCTGATTCTTTTTTAGGTGCAGCATTAGAAAGAAAGGGCTATTTAAAGAATGATGTTGTTAATTTCCTTAATACGCTTATCGCTTCTCTTGTAGCATTGCTAATGTATCTATTTGTTTAAGCTGAAATATCATTTACAATCACACGGCCACTCTTTTTCAAGATCAATAACAGTTACAACCGTTACTTCGTCTGAACAGGGCGCAAAAATGATACGAACCTTCTGGTCATCATGTGTTATTCCCTCCACTGCATATCTTTTATGACATTCATCAGCCTTTAATTCACTCTTGCTATAATTTATTTTTCCTTCTCTCAATATCTGTTTTACTTCACTCTCATCAATGTGACGGCAACCCATCCTGCACCTTGCATGTTTGGAGTAACTGATGTGTGAAGGATTTCTGTTTAATCCCCTGCTTTGTTGATTTAGCCGACTGTTGTCAGTTTTATAACGGCTCGTTTTCGTTACTGAAGTATTATTCTCTTGCTTGTTGTTATGCTTTATAACAACAGTGATAACTGCAAGTATAACAAGAACGATAAGAGGAAGATAACGCTTCATATTTTATACTAAATGCAAAATACATTTCTCCGTTTAAACTGCTGCATAAAATAAAAAGCGGTCTTGGTTAGGAAGCTAATTTTGTTACATGTACTCAAAACAGGAAGCATCACAACTGCGGCAGGAATTCTGGACGGTTTTCGGGCAATATATGTTACCCGTACTTTCATCCGAAGGAATGAAACTAAGCTGGACGAATTATAAAACCGGTGAAAAAAATATTTACTTCAGGATGAATGCCGATAATAAAACAGCTTCGGTTGCCATTGAGCTAACACATAAAGACAAAGACTTGCAGGAATTATATTTTGAACAATTTCTCCAGCTAAAAACTTTGTTGCATAGCACCTTGAATGAAGAATGGGAATGGCGGAAATTCATTTATGACGATCACGGGGCTATCATTAGCAGGATTTATACAGAGATAAAAAAAGTGAACATCTTTAATAAAAATGACTGGCCGCAATTGATATCCTTTTTTAAAAAGAATATGATTGCATTGGATGAATTCTGGAATAATGTGAAAGCTATTTTTGAAGCATTGAGATAAATACTAATTGATGATTTTAATTATGAAATTAATCTGCAGAATAAAGTTCAGAACGTACAAGTGAGTGACACAACTAAGGCACAATAGTTGTTCGGCTGCCGGTTTCCCCAAAGAAATATTAATTCACATAATTTCGTATAAGAAATGGGGTGCAATTCGTTTTATTTATTGTAATTCGCGTTTATGAAAAAATCGGTAAAAATTCTGTGGTCAGTTTTCTTTATAGGCGTTGCTTGTTTTTTTCTTCTTATTCTGCTTGCCAACTGGGGTGTTTTTGGCAAAATGCCTTCGATAGAAGAACTGCAAAATCCATCTGCTTCGCTGGCAAGCCAGGTATATGCAGATGATGGAACACTGATGGGGAAATATTATTTGGAAGATCGTGTAAATGTAGAGTATAAAGACATTAGCAAGTATGTGATAGAAGCTTTGGTAGCAAC
>JAEZRL010000050.1 GCA_023440945.1 Bacteroidota bacterium | reverse complement strand
CATACACAGAAGCTTCGTCATTAATGTTATTGATAACATAATCAAGATCACCATCATTATCCAAATCAACATAGACAGCACCATTGGAAAATGAAGGTTCACTCATTCCCCATTTTTTTGAAACATCTTCGAACTTTAAATTTCCACCATTGCGGTAAGCATAATTAGGAATTTTGATTTGAGGAATTTGAGCAATCAAATCCTTTTTTGAAACAAAATTGGCATTCTTATTACGATAGGCAACAAAATCATGATCGGTTACATCGCGGGGATAACCATTTGTGACAATAAGATCGCGGTAACCATCATTATCAAAATCAGCGAGTGAAGGCGTCCAGCTCCAGTCTGTTTGCGCTATGCCTGCCAAAAAGCTTATTTCTGAAAAAGCAGGATCACCAATAGAATCATTTTCGTTTACCCTCGGCCCCATGTTCAATTGCAATGTATTGCGCACATATTGCAATTCTAAATTTTCGAATTGCATTCGTTGATAAACATAATAATTACCACTGCTTAAGTTTTTTTTCTTTCTGAAATTATCTTCCGGGTTCAAATCAACAGCTATAACATCTGGTAGCCCATCATTGTTTATATCAGCAACATCATTACCCATTGCGCTTAAAGAAGTGTGCTTGAAATACTCACGTATCTTATCAGAGAAAGTTCCGTTCTTGTTATTGATATATAAATGATCGCTTCCAAAAAAATCGTTTGTTACATATATGTCCTTCCATCCATCTTTGTTTATATCAACAATAGCAACACCCAAGCCTAAGCCTGTATGCAAAATGCCTGCTTCTTTTGAAACATCAGTGAATACAGGATGTTGCAAAGAATCATTCCAATCATTTCTGTAAAGCTTATCAAATTCAATTCGATTTGATTTTCTTGCATTCGTATTAAAAGAGGCACTTTCCCTTTTTATAAGCTTTGTTGTAACAAGATACATATCAAGATCTCCATCATTGTCATAATCAAAAAATGCAGCGTGAACGGAGAAACTGGTATCTGCCAGGCCATATTCTGCAGCTTCTTCTTTAAACACAGGTATCTTATCGTTATTTAAACCTTGGTTAACATATAATAAGTTTCTTCTTTGTTGGGGATTGGCTTTTATAGTAGTGCTCACATAAATATCAGGAAGACCGTCGTTGTTAATATCTATAACAGATGCCGCATTACTCCATTCACCTTGGCCGTCTACTTTTGCTATGTCTGTAATATCTTTAAATTTGAAATTACCTTCATTTAAATACAGTCTGTTTTTCTCTGTACTAGCTGTAAAATACAGGTCAGATAACCCATCATTATTAAAATCACCTACAGCTACACCACCACCATTATACACAAATTCAAGATCGAGCGGATTGATAGAATCATTCTCTACTATCTTATTATTAAAGTGAATACCGGTATGAGAGGATGCTTGCTTCACAAAAAGAGTATCTGTCTGATTACAGGCAAACAGTAGCAGCATCGAGGCTATAACAATAAAATTTTTCATCGCAGGCAGTAATGTAAATAGTTTTGGCAATCGTTCTTTCAAATATATAATTGCTTTTTGATAATAAAATATCCCACCTGATGCTTTTGATTTAGTTCCTCACAAATTCTTCACAAACCTAAAGCAGTCCAAAAGCAGGTTATCTTATCATCTTAAAAATTATAGCGATAACGGCATATATGCAGGTTATTATAAAAATCCCTTTTGCAGTGCGGTCTCTTCTGGTATTAATGTATAAAGTAAAGATAACAGCATTGGCAAAAAGAGAAAAGCTTACCATCGCAGTTATCAATGGCTTTTGATTTGCAAGTACATTTATAAAATCTTCAACGCCTACCGGATAAAATTTCCAGAAATAATAGGCTGCCATTCCAAAGAGCGGAGCGATCAATCCAAGCACAAGGCCCAGACGTAAATTATCTTTTTTAAGTATCAAGACTTGAGCGTTTTTTCGAGTTTCTCTTTTAAAACGTAATGCGTCAAATCAAATTGCACAGGTACAACACTTACATAATTATTTTCAAGTGCCCACACATCCGTATCATGCCCTTTGTCAAAATTCACAAATTCGCCGGTAAGCCAATAATAATTTCTTCCTGCAGGATCTTTCCGCTCTGCAAACTCCTCTTCATATTTTGCATAGGCTTGCCTGCAAACTTTAAAACCTTGAAGCAATTCCACCGGTACAGCAGGAATATTTACATTCAAACATAAATGTTTATCAATATTTTTTCCAAGCAGTTGCTCTACTAATAACGTTGCATATTTTTTTGCACCTGTAAAATCTGCCTCAATACTTGGATCAAGCAAACTAAAACCAATACTAGGAATGCTTTCGATACATGCTTCCAGTGCTGCAGACATAGTGCCTGAATAAATAACATTTATCGAATGATTTGCACCATGATTAATACCGCTTAAACAAATATCCGGTTTACGATGCAACACTTTATCAACAGCCAGCTTTACACAATCTACAGGTGTTCCGCTGCATTGATATGCCTCTACTTCATCAAATATTTTTACACTATGTAAACGCAAAGGTTGCCCGATTGTTATGGCATGCCCCATTCCGCTTTGTGGTTTATCGGGTGCAACCACCACTACTTTTCCTAAATGTTTAACCGCTTCAACCAGTGCTTTTATTCCTGGTGCTGTAATGCCATCATCATTAGTTATAAGTATGATTGGTTCTTCTGCTTTGCCTGATTTTTCTTTCTCTTCTTTTACCATAAACTGCAAGATACGCAGTTCATATTTTTATTGGCCTTAACTGTAGATTAATAATTGGGCTTTTGTTGTGTCACTCACTTCAACGTTCTTATCCTTAGTCAGCTTCCGTTTGCATTTTATTACAACCTTTCTTATCAATATCTTCCTGCAATAAACATTTCTTTGCTTCATTTTTAAAATAGGATGAATGCATCATTAAAGTTTTGACACTAATTTTAAACCATTATCATCAACAAAAATATTTGCTTACCCGAAAATTACAACACATGCAAGAGCAAACATTACGCAGCCAGGGATGGTTTGGACGAAAAGGAAAAGATGGACTTATTTATCGTTCCTGGATGAAGAAGCAAGGCATTCCGGCTTATGAATTTCAAAACAAACCCATCATCGGTATTTGCAATACCTGGTCTGAATTAACGCCTTGCAACTCTCATTTTCGTGAACTGGCAGAAAGTGTAAAAAGAGGTGTATTTGAAGCAGGAGGTTATCCGGTAGAGTTTCCCGTAATGTCTCTCGGCGAAACGCTTATGAAGCCAACTGCTATGTTGTATAGAAACCTTGTAAGTATGGATGTGGAGGAATCAATTCGTGCAAATCCGGTTGATGGTGTAGTGTTATTATGCGGTTGCGATAAAACAACACCTTCGCTGGTAATGGGCGCCTGCAGTGTAAATCTTCCAACCATTGTTGTTTCGGGTGGACCGATGCTAACAGGAAGGCACAGAGGCGCAAGCATCAGTACCAGTGATGTATGGCGCTTCAGCGAAGCTTATCGCAGCGGAACAATGAATGATCAGGAGCTAACTTTAGCAGAAGCGGGCATGTGCCGCAGCGATGGCCATTGTGCAGTTATGGGAACAGCTTCTACAATGGCTTGCATGGTAGAATCGCTCGGACTTTCCTTACCACAGAATGCAGCCATTCCTGCACCCGATGCAGCACGTAAAGTCCTGGCACAACTTTCTGGCTTACAAATCGTGCAAATGGTTAAAAAAGACCGAAAACTATCTGATATTCTTATCCGTGAAACATTCGAAAATGCAATCATGGTGAATGCAGCAATTGGTGGCTCTACCAATTTTGTTATTCATTTATTAGCCATTGCAGGAAGAATTGGCGTGCCCTTAAGTATGGATGATTTTGATCGTTTATCTGCAGATATTCCTTTGCTTGCTAATCTTCAACCTTCAGGAAAATATTTTATGGAGGATATGTATTATGCAGGAGGATTACCTGCCGTAATGAAGGAAATGCTTCCGCTTCTTCATAAAAAGTGTGTTACGGTTAATGGCAAAACAATAGAAGAAAATTATAAAGAAGCAGAATGTTATAACCGTGAAGTGATAGCAACGTTTGACGCACCTTTCAATAAAATATCAGGCATTGTTGTGCTGAAAGGAAATTTATGTGAAGATGGCGCTGTGCTGAAACCCTCTGCCGCAACAGAAAAATTGATGAAGCATACAGGCAGGGCTGTTGTTTTTGAAGACATTGATGATTATAAAAAACGAATCGATGATGAAAATTTAGAAGCAGATGAAACAAGTATTCTTGTATTGAAAAATGTTGGGCCGAAGGGTTATCCTGGTATGCCCGAAGTAGGTAACATGGGACTTCCGGGAAAGCTTTTGGCAAATGGTGTTACAGACATGATACGAATTTCTGACGGAAGAATGAGCGGTACCGGTTTTGGTACAGTTGTTTTGCATGTATCACCAGAAGCTGCCGCAGGAGGAACGCTGGCAATTGTTAAAGATGGTGACCTGATAACACTTGATGTGGAAAAACGTTTGCTACATTTGCATGTTTCGCCGGAGGAAATTGATAACAGAAAACAAACACTTAATACAAAAAATAATTTTGCTTCACGTGGTTATGTGCATCTTTATCAAAATCACGTACAACAGGCGCATTTGGGTGCAGATTTTGATTTCTTGCAAGGTGCTTCAGGAAGTGATGTAACAAGAGATTCTCACTGATCTTATTCAAATCATCATTCATAAAATTCATTATTAAAAACGATTCGCTATATGATAGTAAACGAAAAAGTAGCCATAGTAACAGGGGCCGGACAAGGCATTGGTTTGGAAATTTGCAGGCAGCTTTTAAAAGCAGGTGCTAAAGTAATACTGAATGATGTTGATGAAAAACTTGCATCTGAAGCTGCAAAAACTGTTTCATCGCAATATAAAAATTGTATAGCTGTTGCAGGAGATTCGAGCGATCTTACCGTTATCAAAAAAATGATTGATACCGCAGTGTCTTCATTCGGCAAATTAGATGTTGTTATTGCAAATGCAGGCATTACTTTGTTTGGCGATTTCTTTACATATACACCTGAATCTTTTTATCGTGTAATGCAGGTTAATTTAGGCGGCACTTTTTTTATTGCGCAGGCTGCGGCTAACCAGATGAAAAAACAGCAATCAGGCGGAAGCATTTTATTTACTTCTTCTGTAACAGGCCACCAAGCACATAAGAATCTGGCTGCCTATGGCATGAGCAAGGCGGCACTTGAAATGCTTGCTAAAAATTTAGTAATAGAACTTTCAGAATTTAATATTAATGTAAACACTGTTGCTCCCGGTGCTACATTAACTGAACGCACGGTTTCTGAAGCAGATTATGAAAGCACATGGTCAAGAATTACACCAATGGGGCGACCTGCAAATGTTGCAGATATTGCTAATGCAGTTTTGTTTCTTGTATCAGATGAAGCGAGACATATAACCGGTCAATCCTTAGTTGTTGATGGAGGATGGACCTGCATTAGTCCATCACCTTATTAAGTTTATGAAAATCATTTTATAGATAAATACTGGCTTGCTTTAATTAATTTAAGTGACTTATTTTTGACAGAATAAGATTACGAATGAAGAAATTTATTGTTGCAGCTTTTTCAGTTTCGATATTTCTTTTTAGCTGCGTGAAAGATGAATATAAAATGTATAATAACAGCTATTATATTTATGCGCCTTTGCTTGATAATAATCAAACTTATTTAAATCCATCTTACTATAGCAATTCTGTTTTCATTTCAAAAACAAGTAAACTTAAATGGAAGTTTGAACAACAATTAGACAATACGTTTGTTTTGAGATCAGCAGACAGCAGTTTAAAAGCACTTACTGATTCAAATGGCTATGCTATTCTGCAATTAATTACTTCGCCTGTTTCACAAAGCCAGATGTTTAGACTTGTTCCCACGATTAAAAATAAAAATCTCGTATCTCTTCAATCTGTTGCTTCAGGAAAATATGTTACTCTTGAATATTGTTATTATAAGAATGATTCAATAAGTTATAATTTTCAAATGGAAGGTCTCAAAATGTGCCATGCTTATCTTCTCGATACTTTACAAATAGCAGATACGTGTTATTGCGTTCAACAGTTTGAATTGAAATGATTTTTTATTATTTCAATGAATTGAAAGTTTATTATAGAATGTATTGATTATACCTGCAGTAACAAATTACTACGCACATAACTTTTACATCACATCGTTTCGGGTTCATTTGCATGTCTTGGCTTCCAGTATAAATAATAGTAAGCGAGAATGACAACACCGATCGTGAATGGTATCATCGTTAAATGTTTATACGTTACATCACCAAAAATGATGTTTTCGTCAAAACCCACAAACTCGCTTATCATCCAGTATGAGTTCGCTGTTATCCAAACGGTGATGGCAACATTATGGCAAAGCTCAGACATATATTGCCTTGTTCGCCAGGATGAACTGCGTGCAGTTTCACTTTGTTTTTATACCGCGTTTGTTTGAAGGGTGCAATTATGCCCATGCTTTAATGTAGGAATTATAAAAAGTAAAAAAGAGCACAATAATAATTTTTTGTACTGAATCTACCTGCTTAAAATTCGGGTGAAACGTTGTACATCTGCCAGTGGTTCAAGTGGAGTTTGTTTAATAAGATGCTGTGAGAACTGATACGCAAAATAAGGTGCCAGCGAACATCCTTTTGTACCCATGCCGTTTAAAATACCAACGGACGAATAAACAGGATGCAAGCCAACAAAAGGCCGCCGCTCAATATTTGCGGGCCTTTCAGAAGCAAAATGATCTAATATTTTATAGGGTACTTTCAGCCAGTAATTCAGCTGTTCTTCAACTTTTTTCCTGAAAGAAGCAGTTGGTTCAAGATTGTTGTAATTCCATTCGTAAGTTGAACCGATCCAGAAAAGATCGCCCTCTTTCCACGGCACGATGCTGATACCTTGTTTATAGATGTTTTTTTGTGGCAATCCCGGAATTTCAGCAATGATCGCCTCACCTTTATTCATGGCAAAAGGAAGCAATTGAAAATACGGATTTGAAGATCCTTCAACGCCTTCACAGCATAAAATTTTTTCAGCTATTATGTTTTTATACATGATTCTGCCTTCTTCCATCTTACATTGTTTCCAGTCAAACTGCTCATCAAATAAATTGTTTTGATTAAGCAGTTTCACCCGCCATTGGGAAAGCAGTGTTTGGAGATCAATCAATAAACAAGGATCTATTTCACCGACGCTGTAATTATACCTGAAATATTTTTGCCATTCATCTTCATCTAAAGGTTTTCGTAAAAATGTAACACCTTCCTCCATTCGTTTTTCAACTGCCTGCTGCATCTGGAGAGTGGGATGAAAATCGAGCACATTACATTGCTGAATAAGAGACTTGTTTAATACCTCGCCTATTTCTTTGTAAGCAGTTTGAGCAAATGATAACAGCTCTTCTATCATCCATGTTTTTACAATTCTTCTCCCGGTCACGGGATTGATAACACCGCTTGCTACTTTGGTTGCTGTGTGTGGCTTCGACTGATCTATTACCACTATTTTTTTACCCGCTTTCTTTAGATAATAGCTTAAAAAGGTTCCGCAAATTCCCTGGCCAATAATAAGGTAATCAATGATCATTAAATGAGATTAATCAACAATGAGAAATGTATTTTATCGAATAAAAAACAAGGCATTGAAGTGAGTGACACCGAAACAAGTTCGGCACAGTTACAACGAAGTTCAATTGTAGCACTATAGATAAGTACCCAAAAAATTATACTCTTTTCATTTTTGCGATTATTTCAACAGGATCATTCGCTTTAAAAATGCTGCTTCCTGCAACAAGCACATTAGCACCTGCGTTTACAAGTAGTCCTGCATTATCCAACGTTATGCCTCCATCAACTTCTATCAATGTTTCATAATTATTATCATCAATCATGCTACGCAGTTCTTTTATTTTTTGTAAAGAATGTGGAATAAATTCCTGCCCGCCAAAGCCGGGATTAACGGTCATTATAAGCACCAGATCTAGATACATTAAAATATCTTTCAGAAAAGAAACAGGAGTGGCAGGATTAATAGCTACACCGGCCTTCATGCCTAAACTTTTTATATGCTGAATGCTGCGATGCAAATGAACACTTGCCTCCCAATGAATAGTAAGATTATCAGCACCGGCTTTTGCAAAAGCTTCAATATATTTTTCGGGCTCAACAATCATTAAATGAACATCGCAGGTTTTATCTGTTGTCTTTCTTATCTGCTCAATAACGGGCATTCCATAACTGATGTTGGGAACAAAGCTGCCATCCATTACATCAAGATGAAACCATTCAGCTTCACTGTTATTAATCATTTTACATTCTTCACCGAGACGTAAAAAATCGGCAGCTAAAAATGATGGTGCAATAATGGGCATGATGTTGATTTATAAATTATGAATGATGAGTTATAAATGATAAATTTTTAAGCTTTTCTAATTTTCACTTTTGACCTTTGACTTTTCACTTTTCACTTACTGCACTCTTTTCAAACCTTCATACGCTTGTGTGAGAGTTTTATCTAAACTGATTGCTTGCTTGAACCTCAACACGGCGCTGTCTTTTATATTTATCATTTCATAACAACGTGCCATATAATAATAAGCATCGGCATATAAATGATCTACTGTTGATGCAAACTGAAAAACATTCAATGCTTCACGGTATTGTTTCCCATCAAAATATACCAAACCTTTTTCAATATATGCAGGCATGTACGTATAATCATTAGCAATACAACGATCAAATAATTTAATCGCTTGTTGTTTATTGCCTGTTCGTGCATTGTAAACGCCTGCAATAAAATCGCAACCTGCATCTGTTTCTCTCCCTAAACCCATATTTCTTACCTGGTTACAGATTAATATACTACGTTCATTTTTTTGTTCTGCATACAAATTTGCAACACTTAATAATGCCTGGGGTGAAGGATAAATTTTTATCGCTCTTCCATAATCCTGAATGGCTTGAGCAGTATCTTTTGCATGTTCAAATATCTGCGCTTTTGCAAACCAAAAGCCATAATTAAGACTGTCATTTTTTATCAAAGAATCCATTTGCCCCAATGCTTCCTTGTAAGAACCGATACTATCTAACGAAGTAGCAAGTTTAAAACGCAATCCTGAACTATCAGGATGTTGTTTCACTTCTTCCATTAAACGTTTCACCTGTGGTGGTATTTCTGGTTTAGCAGAAGCAGAAGCAGATGCGGCTTTCTTATCATCATTGTTATTATTACAGGCCGCAAATGCAAACAGGATTATAAAAAAGAAGAAAACTTTTTTGTTCATGCTGCAAAAGTAAACGGAGATGTTATGCGTAAAATTTTTTTCACGGTGTTTTAAGAACCTTGTTTTTAATAATTTATTTGAAGGTAAGCAGTTGCTGTTGTAGTTTTGATACAAACCAGAGTTTATGAGTCCTGATTTTTATAACATTCTCGTACACATACATTCAGTTGGAAGATGGGTTGTAATGTTGTTACTGCTTATTGCAATATTCAATAGTTTGGTAGCCGGACAAAGACCGTTTATAAGAACCGATGCAAGAACCGGTTTGTTTTTAACCATTTCTGCTGATTTAATGTTATTGATAGGCCTTGTGCTTTGGTATTTCAGTCCTTTGGCTTTCCAGGCTATAGAAGCAAACGGAATGGGAACGGTGATGAAAGATTCGCATCTGCGTTTCTTTTCTGTTGAACATTCTGTTGGAATGTTAATCGCTATTGTTCTTATTCATATTGGCAAAGCACAGGGAAAGAAAAAAATTAGTGACAGATCGAAACACAACAGAACTTTGTTGTTTTATTTTCTTGCGCTGGTAATAATCCTTTTAACTATTCCATGGCCTTTCTTGCAATCAGGTGCAGGAAGAGGATGGTATTGATTTATTTCAATCCTTTTTCACCTAATTCAATCACTTCGCAGTTTTTTATTTCGCTGCCTTCAATGATGAAGCGGATTAGTGTTCTTACTTTATGCCAGCCTTGTACTCCCGCTGCACCCGGATTCATGTGCAGGCAGTGAAGCTTCTCATCATACATGACTTTTAAAATGTGTGAATGACCAGAGATAAACAGATTTGGTTGTTCTTTTAAAATAATATTTTTCACTCCCGGTGCATAACGGTTTGGATAACCACCAATGTGCTTTATAAACACTCTTACTTCTTCACATTTAAACAACAATTGTTCAGGATATTCACTTCTTATATCATAGCCGTCAATATTACCATAAACACCTTTTAAAGGCTTGAAAGCTCGTAATTCTTCGGCAATAGCTATCGTTCCAAAATCACCGGCATGCCATATTTCATCTACCTCTTTAAAATATTTGAATACCGCTTCATCGAGAAAATTATGCGTGTCTGATATCAGTCCAATCTTTGTCATCTTAATCAAGCCCTAAATCCCTAACGGACTTTTTAAGAGCGTAATGTAGTAAAAGGTTCTATAAATTCAACAACGATAGAAATCAAATCTGAAAAAACAACAAGCTAAAACTCTCTTCACCGCAGAGAGGCATCATAAGTTCACTAACTTTATAAAACGATTGCAACATTAGCTATTCTTTCAAACTTGTACGTAAGAAACTCTACGCAGAAAGCTTAGCGCCTGCAATCCTAACTTCAAATTTTATTACATGGCTTATTACTATAAACTGGGAAGTATTCCACCCAAACGTCATACGCAATTTCGCAAACCAGATGGAGGTTTGTATGCAGAACAATTGTTTTCAACAGAAGGTTTCAGCAACGATTATTCTTTGTTGTACCATGTTCATCCGCCGACAAAAATTATTCACACAGATGAACCGGTAAATGTAACACCGCAGGTAGCAGAAGAAAAAATGCTGAAGCATCGCAGCTTTGAAGGTTTTAAAATAACGCCGGAAAAAGATTATATCGCCAGCAGAAAAACTGTTTTAATAAATAATGATTGTGCTATTGTTTTGGCATTGCCACAACAAAGCACAACAGATTATTTTTATAAAAATGCCGATGCTGATGAACTCATTTTTATTCATGAAGGAAGTGGTAAATTGCTTACCCAATACGGTGAGATACCTTTTGGTTATGGGGATTATCTGATCATTCCAAGAGGGACTATTTATCAAATTCATTTTGATAATAACAATAATCGTTTATTAATTGTTGAAAGTTTTAGCCCTATCCGTTTTCCAAAAAAATATCTCAGCAAATATGGGCAGTTGCTCGAACATTCGCCTTACACAGAAA
>JAEZRL010000049.1 GCA_023440945.1 Bacteroidota bacterium | reverse complement strand
GGGAACAACTTTGTACAAACTATCGTTGATTGGTCCAGAAATTATGCGAGAAACAAAAATAAACAGTTCATTAGAATGGACACTTGCGGAAGGAATGAAAGATTAATCAATCATTATAAAAATTGCGGATTTAATTTCCTTGGAATGAAAAAATTAAAAAACACCTCTGAACTTCCATCACATTATCATAATGCAGAGGTGTGCTTTTTCGAGATAGAATTAGAGTAACGAGTTATTATGTATAATTAAGTTACTGTTGTGTAAACAGTCAGTTCATTAAATTAAAACTATATTATCAGTAGTTTTGACGCTTGAAAAAATAATGCATCCTATTGATTCAATATAAAAGGAAATGTGTGCAGGAATGAATAAACATTAGCTATTGTATGAAAGGCAACATAACTTATTTCGTCATTTTATTTCTGCTGCTTTCGGGTAGCGTTTCTTCACAGTCCAGCATTGATTCTGTAAGTCTTAAAGCATCCTTCAATTATGGAAAATCGGTAGCCGTTTTTGGCGGCTCTGTTTCTGTAATTCCCGTGAGTGACAGTGCCAAAAATCTTTGGAAGAAATACCTGGGAATGACCGTTACTAATTATGGCGTTGGTGGTGCAGGTTTTTCTTCCCTGCAGGGAAAATCTCTTCAGCAACAGGTTGATGAAGCGGGTGTGTTTGACATTTATATTCTTTGGGCTTCAACAAACGATTATACAAATCACAGGGCGGTTGGAAGTTATACCGATTATACAGAATTTGATGGTTATGATAAGAATAGACTAACCACCCAGGCCGGCGGAATTAACTACTGTATAAAAAAAATTTATGAGATTAATCCGCATGCCACTATCTATTTCTTCACCTCCAGCAAAGCCTTTAATGACCGGGGCGGATATGATCCGTTTTGTAAACAAGGGATGGCTGAGTACGTTGAGATGCAAAAAAAAGTATGTGCGCTTCATGGAATACCGGTTCTTGACCAATTTTATTTAGGCGGATATAATATATACAATAAGGATTTGTATTATCACGATCCTATCCACATGAATGCAGAAGGATATAAGAAAATAGGTGAACTGCAGGTGTCGTTTCTTGCTTTCCCTTAATTGATTGCAATGCTGTTGGTGAAAAAATTCATGCTTTGTCCGCTGATAGTTTATTAGTCTTTGTTCAGGATCGAACTTCTGCCCTTAGTTAAATTTGATCTTATTGCTTTGTAAATGAGAAATGATAATTACTACATGAAAATATGCCTCACTTTAAGTAAGCGGGCAGCAGAAAAAGGAAACAGCGCGGTTGGGGCAATAGTGGTAAGGGATGAAGAAATAATCAGCGAAGCGGAAGAAGCGGTAGCTACAAAAAATGATATTACCTGCCATGCGGAATTAGAAGCAATAAGAACAGCCGTACATAAACTCAAGAAAATAGACTTATTTGATTGCGTTTTATATTCAACTCACGAACCTTGTGTGATGTGTTCTTATGCAATAAGATTTTATAAGATAAAAAAAGTAGTTTACCTGCACAAGTCAAACTATTTAGGAGGTGCTTCATCTTCCCTGCCCTTGCTTATTATGAACGAAGTTCCGCCTCACTGGAGTAAGCCACCTGTTGTTGTACAACTTGAAATGTGAGCTTCGGTAAGAAGAATGTTTTCGTCTCCTCTTCTAAACAGCATAAACGGTATTTAAAGTTTATGTGCGGTTGCAACGCCACAAAGTATTTTGCTAATTTAACCTGCATCAAATTAGTTATATGATAAAGAATCTTTTGCGTGTTGCGTTGCGCAATTTTAGGCGGGATAAATGGTATAGTCTGCTTAACATACTTGGATTAACAATCGGCATTACATTTAGTGTGTTTCTTATTTTTTATGTAATAGACGAATTGAGTTTTGACAAGTATAATGAGAAAGCGGATCGTGTTTACCGCATCGCTTCTTATGTAAAAGAACCGGACAAAGATACCATGCGATGGGCTATTTCGCCCTTCCCGATGGCTACTGCATTAAGCAAAGATTATCCTGAAGTGGAGGAAGCGGTGCGCATTTGGGGAAACGGCGGAAAAACAATGTTTAAGAACGGCGGTCTTCGTTTTTATGAAGACAAAATATTTTATACTGACAGTAACTACTTTCGCGTATTCACCCAGAAATTTGTAGAGGGTAATGCACTAACCTCTCTAACTGCGCCAAAATCAATTGTACTTACACAATCTCTTGCTGAAAAATATTTTGGTAGACACACGGGTTACGTTGGTAAAACATTGGAGAATGCAAGTGGCGATGTATATAACGTAACCGCAGTGATAAAAGATGTTCCAAAGAACTCACACATTATTTTCAACGCTCTTATTTCGAGAAATTCATTGCCTGCAGATTTTGCTAATAACTGGGGTGGCTTTGGTTTTTACACTTACGTTTTGCTGAAGCCCAATGTGAATGCGGCAACATTTGAAAAGAAATTGGCTCCTCTATACGACAAATATCTTGCTTCCATTTTTGCGCAGTTCAATATAAAAATGAGATTTGGATTGCAACCTGTCACATCCATTCATTTACATTCCGATACAACAAATGAACCGGAAGAATTAGGCAGCATGTCTTACATATACATTTTTTCAGCAGTCGCATTTTTTATGCTGTTGATTGCTTGTATCAATTATATGAATCTTACAACAGCACGTTCTGCAAGAAGAGCAAAAGAAATAGGCATACGCAAAGTAACAGGCTCGTCCAAAACACAACTCATATTGCAATTTCTTGTTGAATCAACATTAACGGCACTTTTAGGGTTGCTGTTAAGCATTGGATTAATAGCACTTTTCCTGCCAACATTCAATATGCTCTCAGGTAAATTTATTTCGTTTAGTACACTGTTTCAACCCAATACTTTATTTATTTTATTAGCGATCATATTATTTATTGGAATTGTTGGTGGAAGTTATCCTGCCTTTTATCTTTCAAAATTCAATCCTATAGATGTTTTGAAAGGAAATCTCTCCAAAGGTTCAAGTAATGTTACATTACGACGTGCATTGGTGGTTGTGCAATTTTCAATTTCTATGATCATGCTTATCTGCACATGGGTTGTATATAAGCAACTCGAATATTTGCGTACCAAAGATCTTGGATTTAATAAAGAACAGGTGCTTACCGTAAGCGCAAATTCAAACAAAGATTTGACCAGCAACATTCGTTCATTCAAAAATGAAATGCTAAGCAATCCGCATGTACTTTCTGTGAGCACTGCACAGGGGGTACCCGGTGGCGGACTTCCTTTCAATCTTTTTTCTATTGAAACAAAAAACGGTTATACAGATAAAGGCGTTGATGTTTATTTTGGTGTGGATGAAGATTTCTTTAAAACGCTTGGGATAAAATTAGTCAAAGGAAGAAATTTTTCAGGTTTACCTGATACACTTCGCAGCGTTATTGTAAATGAGAACATGGTAAAAGAATATGGATGGGGTGATAATCCAATTGGTAAAAAAGTAAAATTTCCGGGAGATACGTCAAACTTTTACTTTGAAGTGATCGGTGTAGTGCATGATTTCAACCAGAAATCATTATACAATCCTATTTCGCCATTGATGTTTTTTTACAAGCCAACGAATAATATTATCGAGATAAAACTTAGTCCAAAAAATATTACTGCAGGCATTGCGTCAATAGAGCAATCGTGGAAGAAATATTTTCCTGATCTCCCTTTTGCTTATACATTTTTAGACCGGGATTTTAATTCGCAATATGTGGCAGATGAAAAGCGTGGTAAAATATTTACAGCCTTTTCCATACTTACCGTTATTATTACTTGTCTTGGTTTGCTTGGTTTGATTGCATTCACTACAGAGCAAAGACAAAAGGAAATAAGTATTCGCAAAGTGATGGGTGCAAA